>DAOVOU010000161.1 GCA_030629475.1 Desulfobacterales bacterium
ACCTAGGTTGAGCGGTTCAACGTTCACGGTTCCCGGTTGAAGAGCCCAAGTTAGTTCGCTTCGCTCACAATTGGAATACTGGAATATTGGAAAGGTGGAATGTTGGGTGTAAGAGGATTTTGGTCTTTTTTTCTTTTACATCATTCCAATATTCCATCATTCCATTATTCCTTGATCGAATTTGCAATAGGGTCTATAAATATCTACCATTTCAATAGGTTGTAGAATTTCCGAGACGTCTAATTAGCTGTTAACAAAAAAGATAACGCGTCAATAAAGAAAGTTCACCGTTCAGAAGTCAGAGATCAGAAATCAGACCTCCGACCTCTGATCTCCGACCTCTATTCTTTTAACTGAACCCTGAACCCTGAACCGTGAACCCTGAACCCTTGTAAAGTAGACTATAACCTTTGAACCTTGAACCCTGAACCTGGAACCGATCACTTTAGGATGGAATCTTCCAAGAGACAACAGGCACTCCTTGCTGCTGAACGTCTGAAGGCTACCGGCAGGCTGGCCAGCGAGATCGCCCATGAACTGAACACCCCTCTTGGCGGTATCCTGATGTACAGCCATCTGCTCATAGAAGATTTGAGTGAAGATGATCCGCGCCGGGAAAATATCGTCAAGATCAACAAGTTGGCCCATCGGTGTAAAATCATTGTCCAGGGGTTGCTCGATTTTGCACACCAGGAAATCCCTCAGCCAGGGCCGATTCAGATCAACCGAATTCTGCACAATGTGATTGGATTTTTGGAAGACCATGTCCTTTTAAGAAATATTTCCATTGAAACTCACCTTGATCCTGCCCTTCCCAGGGTTGCAGGGGATGAAAACAAGCTGGAACAAGTCTTTATCAACCTCATTATCAACGCGGTACAATCCATGAACGGAACCGGTACCCTGACGCTGCGCACCGAGTTTGCGGTTGACACAAGCCGGGTTCGGATCGAGTGTTCGGATACAGGCTGCGGGATTGACGACGAAAACCTTGGCAGGATTTTCGAACCCTTTTTTACCACCAAGGAAAAAGAGAAGGGAACGGGTCTGGGCCTCTCCATTTGCCATGGTATCGTGGAACGACATGGTGGAACCATAACCGTTGAGAGTTCAAAGGGGCACGGCTCCACATTCACAGTCTTCTTGCCCATGGCCGAAAAGGATATTAGTGATTGCGGATTGCGGATTGCGGATTGCGGATTTGAAACCCCAAATGGGAAAAGCAAGTAATGATGTGCAGCCCAAATCCAAAATCCAAAATGGAAAATCGAAAATCGAAGGGGAATTATGGAGGCGAGTTACAACATTCTGGTGATTGACGATGACGCGTTCATGCGGGACGCCTGTCGCCAGACCCTCACTAAAGATGGTCACAGCGTTACCCTGGCGAATAGTGGTCGTGAAGGGCTCTCCCTGCTCGAAAAATGGTCATTTGACCTGATCCTCCTCGACCTGAAGATGCCTGGCGAAGACGGGCTATCTGTCCTGGCCAAGATCAAGGACCTTGACCCTGAGGCCATGGTGGTGATGATCACGGGATACGGCTCCGTTGAAACGGCTGTTAAGGCGATTAAGCTGGGGGCCTTTGACTTCATAGCCAAGCCCTTCACCCCGGAGGAACTACTCAAATTGGTCAACCGGGTAATGAGACACCGCCGCCTGGCCATCGAAAACCTATATCTCAAGCAAAGTCTTAGGCAGGAAACCCGGCGCACCGAAATCATCAGTAAGAGCCCTGCCATGGAAAAGGTCAAGGAGATGATCGCCATGGTTGCCCCCACAGATAGCACGGTTTTGATTCAGGGGGAAAGTGGTACAGGCAAAGGTCTTGTAGCCCGCAAGATCCACGAAATGAATCGCCGGCGGGAGCACCCTTTTATATCAGTGGATTGCGGTTCTTTAGTGAGTACCCTGTTTGAAAGTGAACTTTTTGGTCATGTCAAAGGGGCCTTCACGGGCGCAGATGCAACCCAATACGGAAAATTTGAGATGGCCCACGGGGGGACCCTATTCTTTGATGAGATATCCAACATAGGCCTGGAAATCCAGGCCAAGCTCCTCAAGGCGGTGGAAGAGAAGTGCATCTCTAAGGTAGGAGATCACAAGGTAGTCAAAGTCGATGTCCGGCTTATATCGGCCACAAACCGCGACCTTCGAAAGGCCATCGCCGAGCGAGTCTTTCGTGAAGACCTGTTCTTTCGACTTAACGTGGTCTCTATACACCTACCACCTCTGCGGGAGCGTAAAGAGGATATCCCACGGCTGGTGAATCACTTCTTAAACAGGTTTAGCGCAAGACAGGGAAAAGCGATTGAGGGCCTTTCCCCAAATGCTATGAAGGCACTCACAGAATATGGTTGGCCCGGCAACGTCCGTGAACTGGAGAATACTTTGGAGCGGCTGGTGGTCTTTGCTCGGAACAAGACTATTACCACGCACGACCTAGGCTATTCCAATTCAGTGCTATCGAGTGTGCTGACAAGGGAACCGCTTCGCCTGGAGGAAATGGAACGTCTGCACATTATGAAGGTCCTTGAGCGCACGGAGGGGAATAAGACCCACGCTGCCCGATTGCTCGGTATTGACCGCAAGACACTCAGAATCAAGATGAAAAAATATCAAATCCCAGTGACCTCTGCATAGCGAATGTCATTAGTCATTAGTCATTAGTCATTGGTTATTTGTCACTGGATACTGGATACTGGATACTGGATACTGGTTGCTGGTTAATTGACGATTGACGATTGATGATTGACGAAATCGTAGGAAGTGTTTCTGTTTTTCTTCATTCCGAAATCCGCATTCCGAAATCCGAAATCCCTAGGCCCTCGTCAGGGTGACCTCAACGATCTCGGGTTTGCAAAAGAGCCTGATAGGGGCGACAATAGTACCGATACCCCTGCTTACATACATTCGCGCCTCGGGGTCCTTTTCCGATTCATAAAGACCATGGGTATAGGTCATAAAGAGACCTGCAAGTGAAAGTCCCCGCTTCCCTACCATCGGGACAATGACCTGCCCGCCGTGGGTGTGACCCGCCAGGGTCAGTTGAACATTCCAATCCTTGCATGCCTTGAATATACCGGGCCTGTGAGAAAGGAGCAGGTTAAATTGTTGAGAGGCAACAAGCCCCGAGATCTCTGCCAAATCCTGAAACTGCGCATCCGTGGCCCATCCCGAAACCGGGTCGTCTATCCCTATGATATTTAACACGCCTTCCAGTCCCTTTGCAGTGCTCTGGCCATTGCTCAGCATGGAGATGGACGTCTTTGAAAATGCCTCTCTGACACAGCGGATGCCAGTGTAGTAATCGTGATTTCCGTATACACCAAATACCCCTGCATTTGCCTTGAGATCGTCAAGGAGTCTAACGCAACCATCCACATAGGCTGGACTATTGTTTATGTAATCGCCGGTGAGCACGATCAAATCCGGCCTGAGGGCATTTGCCATGGAGACTGTCCTGGCAATCGATTCAAAGGACATGAAGGGGCCGGCGTGAATATCTGTGACTTGTGCAATCCTGAATCCACAAAGGTCCGGATGAAGTCCGCTGTATGGCAGCACCACCCTGGATATTTCAGTGGCACCGTTTTCATGATAGGTGCCATAGGCGAGTGGCCCAAAGGAAGTCCCGACCAGTGTTCTCGCAGCATTTGCTACAAAATCTCGCTTAGACCTGTCAAACCGGGGCCACAGTTTAGGCAACGTTGACCTTACAAGCAACACGGCTGAAAAGAGCGTTCCCGAAAAGGCCGATGCGACCATGAAAATGGCATAGGGAAATACGATAAACTCCCGATGCCACCATGGAAGTTGATCCAAGATGCGGTCTGATCTCATGTACAAGAGGGGAACGGTGTTTATGCTGAGGGTTAAAAGAGATGAGATGATCATCCTTGCCATGTCTGAAAGCCTCTGGGGAAGCATGAAACGGATGAGTATGTACTGAAGGCCAACGACAACGAGAAATAAAGATAGAACAATGGCAAAAAAGAGGGTCATGGAGGCTAATAAAAGATTTTGGATTTTGGATTGCGGATTGGGGAATTAAAATCCGAAATACGAAACAATACCAAATTACCAAGATATAAAATTCAAAACAAATTGGTCCGCCGCAGGCGGATTTGAAACATTATGAAATTTGAACATTCGGATTTGTTTCGAATTTCGATATTCGAATTTCGGATTTATTTGAACAATAGCCCAAACCGATACTACATGGGATTTGTAATTACGCCAGTTATGACCATGCACAGCATATTACCTGTACTTTATGCTCAAATGGCTGACCGCCTTGCCCAGGGCCCTCCTCAGTTCATTGCCCTTGCTCTCTTCGGCAAGATACTCCCTAATGAGGTCTTTCTTTATATTTGCACTCCCGGTCCTTCCATCCTTGAGGAGGGTCACACGGTAGGCGTCCTTTTTCTTGGTTTCGTTGACAGCTACGAGCTGAACACGCTTGTCTAGTTTGTGTACCTCTTTCCGCAGTGTCTCTTCCGCTACATTAGTAGTCAGTCTCGGCATCTTTCAAGCCCTTTCTTCTTACTTCTATGTTGTAGAACGTATCCGTTCACGGGTTCAGAGGTTCAAAGGTTCAGGGTTCACCGTGAACCCGTGAACGGTTACAAAACATCGTACTCGACAAACAAAAGGCATGTCAAGGGACAGAAGGCAGGTTTTGAATTGAAAGCTCTACCAGGGAGACCCTGTAGCTGTGGCGGGGTAATTTGAACCGGCACTGGGGCAAAATGCCCCACCAGGTACATGGCATGCATAAACCGCGATAAAACCTGGATTTTAAAATTAGCCATAATATCCTCAAGTTACAACGTCCTTTGCCATAAGGATTCTTTTGGCCGCAGTTGGCACGGAATTGGTATAGCAATAGGAGAGTGCCTAAAGTGAGCTAAAGTGCCTAAAGTGCCTAAAGTTATGGATTTCTGAAAGTGAAGCCAGTAAAACAAGCCACCATTTCTGCTGGTGGTCGTGACTTGACTTACGTTGCAATGTTGCGCAACCGCAATCCGCAATCCGAATTCCAAAATCCTAATATGTCCTTCTCAGGCAAAGACGAAGTCATACTGGTTATTGATGACGCAGAGTGCATTAGAGATTCCTGTTGTCAGGTCTTGACCAAAGCGGGATATCGGGTAGAAACGGCCATTAACGGAGAAGTGGGCCTGGCCAAGGCCAGAGAAATACGGCTCGACGTCGTTTTGGTCGATCTCGATATGCCTGGCGCCTCTGGTTTGGAGGTCATGGATCGATTGAATGAGATCAGCCCGGGGATCATCAAGATCGTGGTGACAGGAAACACCACTATTGATTTGGAAGAAGAGATCGTCCGGAAAGGCCGAGCTGTGAGCTACCTTGCCAAGCCTTTTTCCCCGGATCAGTTGAAGCAGGTTGTTCGAAGGGCGTTGGACAGTAAGGTAGTAGGCGGTAGGCGGTAGGCGGTAGGCAGTGACTTTCAATAAGTTGTAGAATTTTCGTAACTACTCAGGTTCAAAGTTCCAAGGTTCACCCTGGCCCAGACCGGGTTTTTCTCTGCGCGGCATTCTCCGGCTTCTGTCGCGCCAGGGCGGGCGGTTCAAGGTTAGAGAGCGATGAAGATTAGCTACTCAGGTTCAAGGTTCCAAGGTTCACGGTTCAGAGATTAACC
>DAOVOU010000045.1 GCA_030629475.1 Desulfobacterales bacterium
CGGTTCACGGTTGGCTACTTTGCGCTTTTGTAACTGCTCGGGTTCACGGTTCACGGTTCACCGTTGACCGTTG
Source organism: Desulfobacterales bacterium (assembly GCA_030629475.1). GTDB lineage: Bacteria > Desulfobacterota > Desulfobacteria > Desulfobacterales. The sequence continues at coordinate 74 of DAOVOU010000045.1, forward strand.
ACCGTTGACAGGTTAATCTCTGAACCTTGAACCTTGAACCGTGAACTTTGGAACCTTGAACCTAAGTAATTACTCTTCATCGCTCTCTAACCTTGAACCGTGAACCTTGGAACTTTGAACCTGAGTAGTTACACTTCTCCTTCAAAAAATCCGCCAGAGTCTGCCCGAATTTCTCGGGGGCCTCCAGGTGCGTATTATGTCCTGTCTCAGGTATCAAATGCACTTGAGAATCCGTAAGATAATCTTTCATTTGGCTGACAATCTCTTTATACTTACTGTCCAGCTCGCCTGCAATCAACAACACAGGCATATTGAGCGTATCAAGTTTATCCCATAAAGAGGGCTGCCTTCCCGGACTCAGTTCCCGAAGCACCTTTGCCATGCAGGCCGTATCGTTGTTTTTTCTCGCAGATTTTATCTTATTCAACTTTTCGGGATGCCTTTTTAGGGTTTTAAAGAGATCTGCCTCATACCAGATCTCTGTGTACCGGGCGATCCCCACCTTTTCCATTTTTCTTGCCCTTTCTCGATCCAAAACCAGCCTGTTGTTTCTTTTGTTATCATCCTGGAGGCCCGGGTTAACGCCTTCCAGGACCAGGGCGTCGAACCTTTCCGGATATTTTGTTGCAGTATAAAGTGCCACTCTTGCACCCATTGAATATCCGATGAGAGCTGCAGATGTTAGTTGTAATTCCCCCATTAAGTTCACAAGCCCAAGAGCAAGGGAATCAAAATCAAGGGGTTCGGCTATGGTTCCGATCATCGATTTTCCATGCCCCGGAAGATCCGGCAAAATGCAATAATATTTATTTTCAAATCTTTCCGTAACTTCCAGCCAATCCGAGGATATGCCCATAAATCCGTGGAGAAAAATCAGCGGCGGACACTGCCGATTCCCTCTGGCGATGTAATGCCAACGTAATTGAGCATTCATCTCTTTATCGTAACCCCCTTCACCGCAGAGAACGCAGAGCCCGCAGAGAGACTATTCTTTCAAACCAAGAACTAACCTGCGTATGCCATTCTTAAGCACTTTGTAGGCATGATTACGATTTGGGTCAGTTTATGGGAGGGGCCTTTCCAGTTGTGGGAGCGGCTTTCCAGCCGCGACAGTCGCGGCAAGAAAGCCGCTCCCACAAAGGTGTCGAGCTAGCGGAAGTTATGACCACCCCCCACTTTGTCATCTCTGTGTTCTCTGCGGTCTCTGCGGTGAACGATTACTCAGCCACTGAGAAGTTGAGTCTCTATTTTTTCTGCAACCTTTTTCCAGATCATTTCATGCTCGACACGGTTTTTGTCCCGCTCTGTATGAACCTCAATAATGGAGGAGATACCCGAATCGATTGATCTCTGATAGACCTTTCTAAACGACGACAGGGATTCCGGACTTTCATAGGGTACCCCGAACAAGTCTGCCGCATTTCTGAATTTCAGACCGTGCGGTGTGGCAAAATAGGTTTCAAAGTACTCAGTCAATTTGGCCACAGGTAGAAATGAAAAAATGCCGCCCCCGTCATTGTTCAGCACAACGACAGTAACCGGCACCTCGAGTTTTTTAATCAACGCCAGAGAATTTATGTCGTGCAGAACCGCCAAATCTCCGATCAATAGTGTTGACGGACGATTCAATCCTGAGGCAAATCCAATGGCAGAGGCAATTGTGCCGTCAATGCCATTAGCGCCCCGATTACAACCAATGGCAAGGCGTTTATCAGAACAAGCTGCAAAAGCATCTGCTTCGCGCACCGGCAAGCTGTTGCCTAGGTATATGCCACTCTCTTCGGCAACAGACTCAAAAATGACATGGGACACGGCCCATTCCTTGATATCATTCAATGGCAGAACAGAATCCCTGATGACGGTACGGCTAATCTCCTCTGCCTGGCAGAAGATGCCTGTGAGTCCTGATGCAGTCTTTTGTATTCTCTCTGACAGTTGAGGGGCAAATCGTCCGGGATTTGTCTCAATCCTTTGCGTTACCCGAAACATCGGGTCCTGGCGAAAAGGATGACTATTTACAACTATATATTCTGCGTGGCTTTCTTCGATGTACTGATTCAAGGACTTAGATACCGGCATATCTCCCATGTGTAGTATCAGATCCGGAGAAAACTTCTTGCGGAATTTCTCCACTCGAAGGTAAAGGTCGTAGTGGGCAATCACGTTACTGGCGCTTCCTGACGCTGAACTGGCAAAACGGATTCCGGAGTTGATGTCCGCCAACAGGGGCCACCCCAACTCAGATGCCAATCTTATGATGGCCTCTTTGTCTGTCCCCGCCGGCAACTGACCTGCAATCAACAGACCGTTCTCGGAGCTACGAATCATTTTTCCTATCCGGTGAACATCTTCTATGGAAGGCATTGATTCCGATTTGGCGTGGGTGGTAAAGGCACGGCCTGTTTTTTGCCAGGGGTCCAGGACGGAAAGATAGTTGTCCCAACACTCTTTTTCCGCGTTGGATATCAACGGTTCCCTGAATTGGCAATTAATTTGCACTGGGCCTGCCGGTCGATTGACGGCACGATAGACTGCCTGGTCAACGGTGGTGAGCAAAAATGATGGTGAAAGAGCCTTATCGGGTGCAGGCAGGTCAAAATGCCACCGTAAGTAGTCTCCGAAAATATTTACCTGATTGATTGTCTGCGGCGACCGCGCGTCCCTGAGTTCCACAGGCCGATCACTGCTCAATATCAGAAGGGGGATAGCAGATTGGCTGGCTTCGATCACCGCCGGGAAATAGTTCGCCACTGCCGTGCCAGACGTACATATCAGGGCAGCAGGTCGTCCTGTTGCTTTCGCGTAGCCCATGGCATAGAAAGCTGCTCCCCGCTCGTCCGTGTGAACAAGAGTGCAGGCCCGTTTGTTTTCAGCTGCCGCAATGACCAGCGGCGCGGAACGGGAGCCGGGAGAAATACAGAGAGTCGTCACCCCACACCGAATCAGTTCTTCTATGATTAATCTTGACCAAATACAATTTAGGCCCATTTTTCAGCCGTCTGCCGCTCAGGGGGTACGATTCAGCTTGAGTGCTTATCTCAAAAATCCCCCTAAATCCCCCTTTATTAAAGGGGGACTTTGAGGTGTTTCCTTTGATTCCCCCCTTTTCTAAAGGGGGGTTAGGGGGGATTTCATTGCCCCCCTAACTCGTGGATGTGCCCTTACTCCTGCCCTCCGGATAGAATCTTAAAGGCCGTACACATCTTGTCTTCAATTTCCTTCCACTCCGATTCCGGGGTGGATCCTTTGACGATGCCGGCCCCTGTGAAAAGAGAAACAACCCTGTCGATTACCAGGGAGGACCGAATACCCACCGCCATTTCGGTTAATTCATGGGAAATGATTCCAACAGGACCGGCATACCATCCCCTGCTGAAAGGCTCCAACCTTTCAATAAGACTTATTGCAGCAGACACAGGGCAACCTCCTACGGCCGCTGTCGGGTGCAGGCTGGATACCATTTCTCCAATGGAAATGCCGTTTCTCAAAACACCGGAGACTTTAGAGACCAGGTGCTGGACATTGGCCAGTTTCACGATCTCCGGCGGTCCGGGCATCTCTATTTCTTTCGTTAATCTGTGAAATTTTGCAATCAAATCATCTGTCACAAATTTCTGTTCCGACAATTCTTTTTGGTTTTCCAACAGCCAGGCACCCCGATGTCTATCCTCGTCCGGATCAGCCCCCCGAGCAACAGTACCGGACACTGCTTCGCTGATCAGCCGATTTTTTTCAATTTTTAAGAGACGCTCCGGTGTGGCTCCCAAGAATGCCGTGCCCTGCCTGGGTTGAAACAGAAAAAAATAACAACGGTCATTGGCGCTTTTGAGTGCATGCACATAGTCAACAGCTTCAACAGCTTCCTTAAATTTAACGTCAGTTCGTCTGGCAAGAACCACTTTATCTATTTCGCCTTTATATATTTTGTGAAGTGATGTGTTGATATTATTCTTCCAGCCCGCATAATCCGGGTGATCTGTCCTTGTGATGACTTCCGGAAATTGATCCCGTATCGGAGATAGATCCCTTGCTTTAGCTTTTTTAAAAGATTCCAATATCCTGGCAATAATGTCATGCTCGTCTTCGTGATCTTCAAACAGCACGCCAACTGAGAGAAAAAACTCTCCATTCTCTCGAAGCATCACCACTTGTGGCAGGATGAACCACAAGGGCGGGAAATCTGCCCATTTTTTGTCCCGTTTTTCCTGAGGAAAAAACCAGGTGCCCCCAAGAAATCTTAAAAGGCCCTTTTGCGGATGCCTGTCAAGGATGCCTGACAATTTGTCAAAAGCAGCCGAGAGCTGGGCGGGATCATTTTCGCTGACACTCATCAGGGAACCGAATCCTCCGATCTCCACACCCCCGTCCCTATCATACCAGTACAGGCGCGGATAAACAGAATGGCTTTTTAACCACTGCAGGATATCCACCGGACATGTTTTACAGGTCACCAGCAAAGGCAGTGGTCTACCCTGCCGGATCGCACTTCTTATGCCCGGCAAAGAGCGGTTCACCTGGTTTCTTATATCGTAAGCGTTCACAGGTTCAGAGTTCACCCTGTTAAATTTGGCGCAAGGTTGCGCCTCACGGCTTGAAAACATTACACTTCGTGTCCCGAAGGGAACCCTATTTAACATCTTTTCCCATTTAACATTCGATGTTGGACGTTCGATGTTCGATGTTCATTTTTTTCAGTAAACCTTCCACAGTCCATCCGGTGCAAAAATAACTTAGCGCTTATGCCCCTGAACCCTGGCCCCCAAACCTCTTAACCCATGCCCTGTTGGAGAGAACGGAGCTTCCCAAGAAAGTAAGATTCTTTTTCAAAATCACCTAATGCCTTGTAACAGCTTACAATATAGGGAACCGCTTCTCTTGAATCCGGGAAATTCAGAAGACATGAAAGGGCCTTGCTATACTCCCTTAAGTTCATATAGCTGATTCCCAGGCACACATTCAATGGCTCACTGTCCGGGAAATATTTAACGCCTTCTGATAAAATCCTGATAGATTCATCAAAGACCTTGTTTTTTTGCTTAATGATGCCCAATCCCAGATAAGCCCGATGGTCAGGGTAATAACCCAATGCCCTTCTGAACAGCTTTTCAGCGGTTTTCTCTTTTTCCCTGACTGTCTCGATCCTGGCGTAGTCCCCGTGGCTGAATGTCATCCCTAGTCTCGAGCAAAAACCTGAATGCAGTTCGTAGAGTTCTTTTTTATCTATAAGTTCAATGGTATCAACATATCGGTGAAGATTTCCATAGTATTCCCTTCTTAGCTTCTCACCAAAGGCCAATATCATATCCTTAGATAGACGAGGATCGGTTTCAAAATACATGATATCTTCTATTCGCTGCAGCCAGATCTTGTCTGAGACCTTGTATTTTTTCTTGAAATCCGAGTAAAGTGCCGTACCTGGAAAAAGGTCAAGTATATAAAAAACAGTGCTCATTGGTCTGATTTCATGCATCAAATCTATGGTTTTCTGAATAGTTGCCCAGCCTTCCCCAGGAGAGCCATAGATGAAATAGGCACGCGCCAGGATCCCGTATTTTGTAGTTAATTCAAAGGCCTTTTTAATATCATGGGTCTTAATGTTTTTATTCAGGCAATTTCTGATCTTTTCAGAACCACTTTCTACGCCATAGCTGATTTGAATGCAGCCGGCCTTCCTCATCCAATATAATATCTCTTCACTCACACAGTTTACTCGCGAGATGGCCACCCAGGTGATATTGAGGCCCCTCTCCAGGATTTTTTTGCATATCTCAATTACCCGGTCTCCTTTGACCGTAAAGGTATCATCTGAGAAATAAAAAAAATTTATTCCTTTTTTGTAGAGCAGTTCCAGTTGCTCCACAAAGTATTCAGGAGAGTGAAATCTGACTTTACGTCTCCAAAATCGGGGTGATCCGCAAAACGTACAATTCCATGGACACCCTCGAGACGAGATTACATGCTGATATTTGAAATATTTTGCCGGAATGGGCAGCTCGTCAATATCCTGTATAAATGCGGCATCTTCAGTCCGTAGTATCTTGCCTTCTTTCCTGAAAGAGATGCCCTTAATATTTTCAATATGTTCATAATCTGCCTCTTCTATACATTTTACCAGATTTAAAAAGGTGTACTCTCCTTCTCTCATAACTATGAAGTCTATTTCCGGGAAATGTGTCAGGAAATGTCTCCACAGGAAGGTGGCTCCAACCCCGCCAAATACGATCTTGACCTTTGGATTAAGCTGCTTGGCAATTTGGGCAACCTCTATGCCGCCCCAGCGGTTCGCGTGCAAGATGGAAAAACCAATGATATCCGGCCCCCTTTTTTTTAGAATTTCCTTGATTCTTTCAGGCGTTTTATTAATATTGTGCCAATTCAATATTTCGACATCATGGTGATTTGCTTTTAGCACAGCGCCTATATAATAAGCGCCTATGGGCATGACCCTTACGTCGTAATCCTGGAGTCTGTCTTCAAGGCAGTATGGATATATGAGTAATATTTTCATTTTTTTAGAGACGTAACAGTTTGTGCACATAGTAGTCAAGAATGGCCGGTGCAACTGTATCTTTCATTCATTTATTTTAAATAAGCAGCTTGCAATACTCCGGGAGTCAGGGAGAGGGGATAACATAATATTTTATTCAAATCTAGTTTCATCCATAGTTGGCCTTGACATGGAATCACATTTTGTATAAAGAGATGTTCATTATGAATTGTCATTCAGAAAATTATGGGGAGATTCTGAATGATTTCAGAGGAAGAATAAGAACAGGTTAATATACGGCAGCCATGCCGCAGGATGAACGGATGAATGTTTATATCCTGTCGGCAGGGTAAGAAATAATTTGTGTGTGAAAGCTTAAAGAACAGTGCAGATATGAATTTAGAAAAACTCCTGGCAAAAAAAAGAGACCGTATTGTAGATAAGTGGATTGATAGTGTCCAGGAATCTTATCCTGCTGAAACCGTAGAGTTTTTCAGGCACCAAAGGAATAGGTTTGCCAATCCCATAGGTGCTGCAATTTCCGAAACAATAGGGCCACTTTTCGATGAGCTCCTTAACGGAAACAACCCGCAGAACATATCTTCTCTCCTGGACAGAATTATCAGGATCAGGGCGGTTCAGGAATTTTTGCCCTCAGGGGCTGTTGCTGTTGTTTTTCTGCTTAAGAAGGTCATCAGGGATGAGCTGAAAAAAGGTATAGAAAAAGACGGACTTATTGAAGACCTGCTGGAATTTGAATCGAGGATCGACTACTGTGTCCTCCTCGCCTTTGACGTATACATGAAGTGCCGGGAGACGATCTGGAAAAACAAATTGGATGATTTTATAAAAAGACCATTTGTTACAGGGGGAGGGATGAGGTGTCTCTCTTATATGCTTCGACAAGAGCAGGAGCAGAATAAAGGGACTGAAGACTGCTGTAACAACTGCGGTCTAGGAGAAGTGAGGTAACGATAAATGGATGTAAAAGTATCGTTAGGTGTATCTTTAGGCGCGGTTCTGGCAATTGTCTTGGTTGCTTTGGTCGGGGCGCAGGTATCAGGTCTGCAGTATATCTTCGGGATCCTTGTCCCCTATGCGGCATTTGTGATTTTTCTTGCAGGGTTTATTTATCGAGTCGTGGACTGGGGGCGGTCACCCGTTCCTTTTCGCATACCCACTACGTGTGGGCAGCAGAAGAGCCTTCCCTGGATAAAACAGAACAAGCTCGAAAATCCTAGCAGCACACTCGGGGTTATAGGCCGTATGATCCTTGAGGTATTCGCTTTCCGTTCGCTGTTCAAGCACACAAAGGCGGAGATGGCAAGCGGAAATATCATCTACGGTGGTTCAAAATGGCTCTGGCTTGGTGCATTGGCATTTCACTATTCTTTCCTTATTATTGCGGTCAGGCATCTGAGGCTCTTTGTTGAGCCTGTACCGGCCTTCGTGAACGTACTTGACCTTGTAGACGGGATGTTTCAGATAGGCGCGCCGACGCTTTACCTTACTGACTTATTACTTATAGGTGCTGTGAGCTATCTCTTTGTAAGGCGTGTCATAGTGCCGAAAATGCGGTATATATCCCTGGTTAACGATTACTTCCCCCTGTTTTTGATCCTTGGTATCGGTATATCCGGCGTGCTCATGCGGTTCTTCATCAGAGTGGATATAGTAAGCGTGAAGGAGCTCACCATGGGTCTGGCCAGTTTGCACCCTGTATTACCAGAAGGGATTGGTGCAATATTTTTCGTTCACGTGGCCCTTGTCAGCACTCTGTTTGCGTATTTCCCTTTTAGTAAACTGATGCATGCAGGGGGCGTGTTCCTCAGCCCGGGGAGAAATCTGGCAAATACCAACCGTGCCAAGATGCACGTCAATCCCTGGAACTATCCTGTCAAGATCCATACCTATGAAGAGTATGAAAATGATTTCAGAGAAAAAATGAAAAATGCCGGAATACCAGTGGAGAGGGAATAAAAAAATGGCGAATATTCCTAAATACTATGAGTCGCTGAATCTTGATTATAAACCGCCTCGTGGCAACTGGATGGATCGTCCTGTTGATATCAAGTCCGGTATTTATTGTTTTCCAGCCAGACCACCGATGTTGGCCGGTATCCAGATGGACGATCGAAGCGACTGGGGAAAATACTGGGTAATCGAAGATGAGGACTGGGAGCTCCCTGATGACTGGAAGGAGCGGTTTCTTAATAAGATGAGGGACATGCTCGACAAGTATCGTACGTTCAAGATATATATGGATATCTGTGTCAGGTGCGGTGCCTGTGCGGATAAGTGTCATTATTTCCTCGGCAGTGGCGATCCAATGAACATGCCTGTTATGCGGGCAGAGTTGTTGAGGTCGATTTACAGGGGTGAGTTCACTAAAACAGGTAAGATACTGGGGCGTATTGCCGGCGCAAGAAAGCTTACTAAAAACGCGTTGAGGCAGATCTGGTATTATATGTTTCAGTGCAGTGAATGCCGTCGATGCTCGACCTTTTGCCCTTATGGAATAGACACTGCGGAGATCACCATTATGGCAAGGGAGATCATGAACGAGCTCGGTATGAATATCGCCTGGATACAGGACTCGTGCTTTAAATGTATCCATACAGGAAATCACCTCGGCCTCCAGCCCCAAGCATATAAAGAGTGTATCGATTGCATGCTGGGGGATATTGAAGAGAATGTGGGCATCAGTTTCGAACCTACCTGGAATAGAAAAGGTGCGGAGATCCTCTTTGTCACCCCATCAGGTGATGTGTTTGCCGAACCAGGTCTATACACACTTGCGGGCTATTTGATGCTCTTTGAACATCTCGGCCTTGATTACACATGGAGCACCTATGCGTCCGAGGGCGGGGACTTTGGTTATTTTACCGCTAATGACATAGCAAAACGTATGAATTCCAAGATATACCTGGAGGCCAAACGCCTGGGTGTAAAATGGATTCTTGGCGGCGAATGCGGCCATATGTGGCGGGTCCTGAACCAGTATATGACCACATGGCACGGTCCCGTGGATTTTCTTGAGGAGCCGGTCTCCCCTATAACCGGGACAAAGTTCGAGAATGCCAAGGCCCATAAGATGGTGCATCTTATGGAGTTTACGGCCGACCTGATCAAAAACAACAAGCTCAAGCTGGAC
>DAOVOU010000284.1 GCA_030629475.1 Desulfobacterales bacterium
CGTCCCGAGCGAATGGCCAGGTAAAAACCACCCCCTTTGAATGGCTTGATCTGACCATCCGGGCTCCGCGTCCCCTCCGGAAAAACCACTACTGAAATCCCCTGGGCAATCTTTTGAGCTGCCTCCTGAAGACTTTTGTAAGCCGCTTTTCGATTAGACCGGTCAATACTGATATAGCCCACGCGCGCCATTGAATACCCAAAAACAGGGATCTGAAAGAGCTCTATCTTGGCCAGCCATCGGAACTGAACCGGCAGATACCCGAGGAGGGCCGGGATATCGAACATGCTCTGGTGATTGGCCATAAAAACGTAAGCGGCACTGGGATCGATATATTCCAATCCTTGAACCGATACCTTGACACGGCTTACAAAGACAATAGACTTTGCCCAGAACCTTCCCACGAAGTGAGCGTAGTTACCGCCCTTTCTTAAAAATGATATAATGATGGCAGCCAGAGCACAAATGAGAGTGATCAAAACAACCCAGGCTGTGATCAGAGCTGTTCGTATCATATGCGTATCTTTCAGGTCAAAATCTTCAGTCTCTCAAAAATCGAATCTGCAAAGCCAATAATGTAGTCCCTCTGTTCCTCATTGACATAATGGATACAGTCGCATCGAATCCGCTTTCGCGTTCGGATCAACAATTCGAACGAGATAACTGTCGGCTCCAGTACAACAGCAAAATAGAACGGCTGGCAGTCCACATGGGCAGCCTGAACCTGGTCCAACAAATCAGGAGCCAGAGGAACCCAATAAACACCTTCCATCTGGGGAGAACCAAAATGCTTATCCAAATATCCCTTGATCCTTTCATAATCCTTTGGCCGAAGCTCATCAACGCGATACTGTTTCATATGTTCACAGTCCTTCTCATACAGGAGAATCTCAACAGCAGCAACATGTGCCCCCACGGTAGCGTGGGGGCTTTGTCCCCCACGCTACTCCTTGTTTCGGGGACGTCGCGCCAGCAACGGGCCAACATTTCCTTCTTCCTATCATAGATTTCCGCCATATTAAACAAGAAATCCCGCAGCACATTGAGTACTGCGGGATTTTCTTCGTTTTGCTGCTCGGATCCTATGCGATTATTTGTTATCCTTAACCTCCTCAAAATCAGCATCCACCACATCTTCGTCTTTGGAAGCCTTAGCTTCAGCCTGTACAGAAGGCCCACCAGCTTGCTCACCTGCCTGCTCTGCGCCAGAGGCCTTGGCATACATGGCTTCTGCCAATTTGTGAGAGGTTTGCATCAGCTCATCACTCAGGCGCTTGATCTCATCAGTATCGGTCCCTTCCATGGCCTTCTTGAGACGTTCAATGGCACCTTCGACATTTGACTTGAGACTCGCGTCTATCTTGTCACCCAGTTCTCGCATTGACTTTTCAGTCTGATAGATAAGACTGTCAGCGTGGTTCCGGGCGTCTACCAGGGCCCTTTTCTTCTTGTCCTCCTCGGCATGCAACTCCGCGTCCTTTGTCAGCCTTTCGATCTCTTCTTCTGAAAGTCCGCTGGATGCCGTGATCTGGATCGATTGTTCCTTTCCGGTTCCCAGATCTTTGGCCGAGACATGGACAATCCCATTGGCATCAATGTCAAAGGTCACGTCAATCTGTGGTAGGCCCCGGGGCGCGGGGGGTATGCCAACGAGTTCAAAGCGGCCCAGAGTCTTGTTGTACTCGGCCATTTCACGTTCGCCCTGAAGCACGTGGATCGAAACCGCGGGCTGATTATCAGCTGCGGTGGAAAATATCTGGCCCTTCTTGGTAGGTATCGTCGTATTCTTTTCGATCAATCTGGTAAATACGCCGCCAAGGGTTTCAATCCCAAGGGAAAGTGGCGTCACATCCAGCAGCAGCACGTCCTGAACATCACCTTTCAAAACCCCAGCCTGGATGGCCGCTCCAAGGGCCACCACCTCATCGGGATTTACCCCCTTATGAGGCTCTTTGCCAAAGATCTTCTTCACCTTCTGTTGAACGGCCGGCATCCGGGTCATGCCACCCACCAAGATGACCTGGTTGATGTCTGAACGGCTCAGTCCTGAATCCTTTAACGCCGTCTGGCAGGGACCAACCAGCTTCTCCAACAAGTCCTCAACCAGACCCTCCAGTTTGGCCCGGGTCAGCCTTATATTCAGATGCTTTGGTCCGCTGGCGTCAGCCGTGATAAAGGGGAGGTTTATGTCAGTTTCCATGGAGGTCGAAAGCTCCATCTTCGCCTTTTCGGCAGCCTCCTTTAAGCGCTGCAGGGCCATCTTGTCAGTACGGATGTCGATCCCCTGGTCCTTCTTGAACTCACTGGCAATATAGTCGATAACCCTTTGATCAAAATCCTCACCGCCTAGGTGGGTATCGCCATTGGTGGATTTTACCTCAAAAACCCCTTCGCCGATCTCCAGCAAGGAAATATCAAAGGTTCCCCCGCCCAGGTCGAATACGGCAATTTTTTCATCTTTCCTCTTGTCAAGACCATAAGCCAGGGAGGCTGCGGTCGGCTCGTTAATGATCCTTAAGACGTTCAGGCCGGCGATTCGACCAGCATCCTTGGTCGCCTGACGTTGGCTGTCATTAAAATAGGCCGGCACTGTGATGACCGCCTCGGTGACCTTCTCACCCAAGTACTCCTCTGCCGTCTTTTTCATGCTTTGCAGAATATACGATGAGATTTCGGCTGGGCTGTAGGCCTTCCTCTGGATCTCAACCTGGACATCGCCATTGGGGGCCTGGGTAATCTTGTAAGTACAAGTTTCCTTGTCGCGCTGAGCTTCCGCCGAAGCATACTTCCGTCCAATAAGGCGCTTGACCGCAAAAACCGTATTCTCCGGATTGGTCACAGCCTGCCGTTTGGCTACCTGGCCTACAAGCCGTTCCCCGCTGTCGGTCGAGGCCACCATGGACGGGGTGGTACGCCCACCTTCAGGGTTGGTAATCACCTTGGGCTCTTTTCCTTCCATAATGGCCACACACGAGTTGGTTGTGCCAAGATCAATACCTACAACTTTACTCATTCCTTGCCTCCTTGTGTTCATCTTTCTGTTCATCCGCGGGGGCCTCTGATTTGTCCTCTGGTGCGAAATCCGGTTTTTTGGAAACCGCGACCATGGCAGGCCGAAGAAGCCGGTCCCTCATCATGTATCCCTTCTGAAGTTCCTTGGAGACCGTATTTTCAGTGTGCCCTTCGGATTGTTCCTGCATGACGGCCTGGTGAAAATTTGGATCAAAGGGTTTGTCCAAAGACTCAATAACAACAACACCAGACCTTTCAAGGCTGCTCAGGAGCCCTTTTAGGGTCATCTGGACGCCCTCTCGCATACTGTGGAAGGCATTCTCATTATTTCCGTAAGGGATTTCGAGTGCCCGTTCCAGATTGTCTACGACCGGCAAAATATCCTTGATGAGCGATTCGTTTGCGAATTTCATAAAATCGTTCATCTCGCGCTCCATACGTTTCTTGTAATTTTCAAATTCTGCCGTTACCCTGAGAAGTCGATCGTAGTTTTCTTCGGCCCTTGCCTCCTCAGCTTTGAGGCGTTCTTCAAGGCTTTCCTCCTCGGCTAAGCCTTCCTTTGCCTTCTCCGATGTGCCTTCCTCGAGTTTTTCGGCCACTTCAGTTTCACCTGATTCGCCGGACGAGGGTTGGCTTTTTCTCATGTTCAAGGGCACCTCCCGACATTTACTTGATCATATGAAAATTTCGGCATCCTTCATTCCTCGGTTTACACTTTTCAAGAAAGCGGGCGCCAAGAGATAAATTCTTTTGTTCGTACTTTTTGGTGTCAGGTGTACTTTTTGGTGTCGGGTGTCAGGTTTCAGGTGCAAGAAACACTGAAACCTGAAACCTGAACACTGAAACCTGAACACCTGCCCGCCATTGCCAGACATGCCGGCATATAAGCTGAATGCTGTCTCAGGCGTTGGCAGGCGGGCTGAAACCTGAAAC
>DAOVOU010000141.1 GCA_030629475.1 Desulfobacterales bacterium
AAAGAGGTTGGCGTCGAGGAAACAGCCGCAGTTGTGGAGGAGGCCCCTGAAGAGGCTCTTGATTTTGATCTGTCAGAGGAGGCTGAAGAAGGACCGGCCGAAGAAGAAATTGCACTCGAAGCGCTTGGTTTTGAAGAAGAGCCTGCTGCTGAAGAACCCACCCTGGTAGAAGAAGAGGCTGCCGTTGAGGAAACAGCCGAAGCTGTGGAGCCGGAACCCGTGATTGAGGAAGCCGAGGCAAAGGAAGGGCCCAAAGAGGAAATGCCAGACGCCATTTCCGTAGAATCTTTGGAAGGGGTCGAAGAAGAGGAGACGGAACAGATTGAACAGATTGAACAGGTTGAGGAAGAACTGATGCCCCCTCCGGTGGCCGACATAGAACCACAGGCAAGGAAACGCATTAGCACGCCGCTCATGATTGTGTTGGTATTGGCCCTCTTGGCAGGAGGAGCCTTTGCTGCATACAGTCTTTTGAAAAGTTTTGATGTCAAGATACCGTTTTTCGAATCTCTCACGGGTGCACCAGAGTCGGCGACCGTTGACCCCGGTAACCTCCGTATGACTACTCTCGAACAGATAGTAAAGACTGAATTTGTTGATAACAGGACGGCTGGCCGTCTGTTTGTAATTAAGGGAAAAGTCAGAAATGATTATCCTGAAGCCCGGAACTTCATCCTGGTAAAAGGGGTTCTCTATTCAAAGGACGGCAAAGCCGTTCAAGAAAAGACCGCGTACTGCGGCAATACCTTGTCAGATACTGACCTGCAAGCCCTGGATAAAGCGACCATAGACACAAGATTGCGCAACAGATTCGGGGATAAAAGATCCAATTTCAGGGTCCCATCCGGCAAGGTGATTCCCTTTGTGGTTGTATTCTCTGATTTGCCTCAGGATTTGGGAGAGTTCAGCGTTGAAGTGGTGAGTTCGGCTCCGGGATAAATATCTCGGAAACTATACAAATTGCTGAAATCATAAGCTATTTGATGGCAATATATTTTTGCAATCCACATGTTTAGGGTTTGTTGAGTTCGTTGGTAAACCCAACAAACCCATCACTCCGGTACTCCATCACTCCATCACCCCAGTACTCCATCACTCCATCACTCCATCACTCCAAGGCAGGCAGAGAGTGCACCTTTCAAAAATGTATTGAATCTTACTAAAAACCCCTATATCCATAACGGACATGGAGGTACGTTTTGGACCGAACCACCTATCTTGTCATCGGGATTATAGTTTTTGTTTTGATGCTCGTGGGGGGCACCATCGGATACATGGTCATCGAGGGTTGGTCATTCACAGACGCCGTGTACATGACCATCATTACCCTGAGCACCGTAGGATACGGTGAGGTTCAAAGACTTTCCCCGACTGGACGAATCTTTACCATTGTCGTCATTATTCTGGGGGTGGGTTTTGTCTTCTATCTTGCAGGGAGCATCATCCAGTTCATGGTGGAAGGTCGCATCAGGGAAATCTTGGGGAGGCGCAAATTGGAAAAAAAGATCCGCGGACAAAAAGGTCATTACATTATTTGTGGATATGGGCGTGTGGGAAGCAGTATCTGTGAGGCCCTTGGCTCAAAACCCATCGGTATCGTGGTTATAGAGCGAGACCCGGCCATGGTCGCCAAGTTAAATGAACGTAACATTCTCCACGTTGCAGGGGAAGCCACAGACGAAGAGAATCTGATCAAAGCCAATGTTCAGCACGCACGAGGGTTGATAGCATCATTGAAAACTGAAAGCGATAACGTGTATGTCACACTTAGTGCCCGGCAGCTCAATCCCGACCTGTTCATCATGGCCCGGGCAGGAGAAGAGCGGTCAGAAAAGAAGCTCCTTGCAGCAGGCGCCAACAAGGTCGTTTGTCCATATCGTATGGGGGCTCACCGAATGGCCCAAACCATACTGCGTCCCACGGTCACCGACTTTCTTGACCTGACCTTGATGGACACCACCCGCGACATCCAGATGGAAGAAATGCCGGCACATCCTTCGTCAAGGTTGATAGATGTGGCCTTACAGGACTCTGGAATCCGCAAAGAACTCGACCTGATCATCGTGGCTGTAAAGAAAGCCCCAGGAGATATGCTCTTCAACCCCTCTTCGCAAACAAGGCTTGAGGCAGGCGATACAGTCATCGCGATTGGGGAAAAGCAGAACCTGGAACGGCTCGAAACACTACTGAACCCAAGGCATCAAATCTTGTAGACGATGCGCTCTTCAGTGATGATGATGTCGGTGTAACGGTCGTGGGGCTCCATAGGAATCTGGGGCACTATCTGGCACTCAAAGGCAAGGGCTACTTTTCTTGTGGTGACATCGAGCTTAGGAATGAATCGGTCATAGACGCCCACGCCATGGCCTATGCGTCCTCCTCGTTCGTCAAAGGCTACGCCCGGGATGATAGCCAGATTAATATATTGCACCGGAATCTGCTTACAGCGGGGTGGGATCGGCTCGCGGATTCCCCGATAGCCTGGCCGTACGTCCCGATCAAGGTTATCGATCCTGAAAGGCAAGATTTTCTTTTTTTTTGTATCAACCAGAGGTAGGGCAACAATCTTCTCAAGCTCCAAGGCCTTCCGGATCATGGGTTCAGTATCCACTTCGCTACCGTAACTCATGTAAAACAGGACAATCCGGGCTTCCAGAAAATTGGCGAAGTCAAACAATCGTTCCATAATAGCCGCACTTTTTTCAGAGCGTTTCTCTTTCGAGAGGGCATTACGCCGGGCGAAGGCGCTTCGTCTAATTTCAGATTTTCTTGCTTTTATATCTTCCATCAAGCATCTCCAGTTGCTGAAGATATTTCAGCCCTTCTATAGCAAAAATTTCCAATAAAGTCAAGTAATAATAAGCATTGACTAAGTAATAGGTTCGTGCTAATTAGTACTTGAACGAAAACTCCCTAAATTACAGTTTTCCTGTCATTGCGAGGGAGGTACGACCGAAGCAATCTCTCGTTCCTCACTCCTCGCAATGACAGCTCGCAATCAAGGGTTTTCGTTCAGACACTAATTACATAACCGATGTTGGAAATCAAATTCATCAGACAGAATGTAGAATTGGTGCGGGAATCGCTGCGCAAGCGCGGACTAGAGTATGACCTTCGCCCGTTTCTTGACTGCGACTCAAGACGCCGGGCCATTCTGCTCGAGGTTGAAGATCTCAAACACGAGCGCAACACAGTCTCTGGTCGTATCGCCCAAATGAATAAGGAACGCAAAGACTCCTCGAAACTAATAGCCCAGATGCGGGCGGTTTCTCAAAGGATAAAGGCATTGGACGATGAGCTGTCAAAACACGAAGAAACCATGCACGCCATCTTGATGGATCTTCCCAACATCCCGCACCCCTCGGTGCCGACAGGCAAAGACGAAGAAGACAATGTGGTCATCAGGAAGGTTGGTGAGCCTCCCTCTTTCGACTTTGAACCCCTTGCGCACTGGGAGATTGGAGAAAAACTGGGGATTCTTGATTTTGAGCGTGCGGCCAAGATCGCGGGGGCACGTTTTGCCCTATATGTGGGACTGGGAGCAAGGCTTGAACGTGCCCTGATTAACTTCATGCTGGATGTGCACACCAGGGAACACGGCTACCTGGAAGTACTTCCGCCGTTCATGACCAATCGCACGAGCACGACCGTCACTGGCCAGCTTCCCAAGTTTAAGGAAGACCTCTTCAAGCTGGAAGGGTGGGACTATTACCTGGTGCCAACCGCCGAGGTACCTGTCACCAATATTCACCAGGACGAAATCCTGGATGAGCATGACCTCCCCAGGCTTTACACGGCCTACACGCCTTGCTTCCGGTCTGAGGCCGGTTCTTATGGCAAGGATACCCGGGGACTGATAAGGCAGCATCAATTTAATAAGGTGGAACTGGTCAAATTCACCACCCCGGAGACCTCTTATGAAGAACTCGAAAAACTATTGAACGATGCTGAAATCATCCTTAAGCGCCTTGAGATCCCTTATCAGGTCGTGGTGCTGTGCACGGGGGATCTGGGGTTTTCCGCTGCCAAGACCTATGACATCGAGGTCTGGATGCCGGGACAGCAAAAATACCGGGAGATTTCTTCATGCAGCAACTTCGAGGATTTTCAGGCCAGACGGGGCAAAATTCGCTTTAGAAGAAAAGGGAAGAAGGGGACCGAACTGGTCCATACCCTGAACGGGTCAGGGCTGGCTGCCGGTCGCACGGTCGTGGCGATTCTGGAAAATTTTCAGCAAGAAGACGGCTCAGTCATCATCCCGGAGGCCCTCAGGCCTTATATGGATGGGGTGGAAAGAATTGGTCATTGATCATTGATCATTGGTCATTAGTGATTGGTTATTTGATTACGGATTAACTCCAAAAGCTCCAGCCTATGGAGTTTAGGCCCGCCTGCCATCGCCGCGTAGAGCATATAGTTTACGTCCTATCATCTCTGGCAATGGCGGGCAGGCGTAAGCCTTTTATTCTCGTTTTTGAAAAAGTGTAAACTGAAGAATGAAACATGTTGATATCTGATATTTACAAATGATAAATGACAAATGATCGATGACAAATGATCGATGACAAATGATCGATGACAAATGATAAATGATCTCTTGTACGGATCATCACTATGAAACTCGAAAACTTTCCTAAACGTATTCAGAAATACCTGATTCCTAACGTGACTGGGCACGTCGTCTACCAATGCCTGGGCTGTGAGGCAGAATACAACATCAGTCGCCTCCTTTATACATGTCCTGCGTGCGGCAGCATCCTTCTCCTCGAAGACCTTGACTTTGACCGGTTGAAAAAGGTCCCAAGGGATACATGGCGCCAGATTTTTGACTATCGAAAGATGCTGAATATCCCGGCGCTCCGGGGGATCTATCGGTATCACGAGTTTATCGGGCCGATGATGCCCCTTGATGCAGTCATTTACCTTGGCGAAGGGTACACACCCATGGTGGAAGCCAACGCATACCTCCAGGACCTGGTGGGAGCCCGGTTCTATTTCAAGAACGAAGGTCAGAACCCAAGTGCCTCTTTTAAGGACCGTGGCATGGCCAGCGCCCTGAGCTATATTAATTTTCTCGTCAACTCAGGCAAGCTGTCCGACGTGCTGGCTGTGTGTGCCTCGACCGGCGACACCTCCGCCTCTGCTGCCCTGTACGCGGCCTATCTTCAGCCCGGGGTGAAATCAGCCGTCCTTCTTCCCCACAAGAAGGTGACACCCCAGCAACTGGCCCAGCCACTGGGAAGCGGCGCGGTGGTCTTTGAAATCCCGGGCGTCTTTGACGACTGCATGAAGGTAGTGGAAGCCCTCTCTGAACAATACAACGTGGCGCTTTTGAACTCCAAGAACGCCTGGCGTATATGGGGCCAGGAATCGTATTCTTATGAAATTGCCCAGGACTTTGACTATGACACGGACCACAAGGTAATCGTGGTGCCGATTGGAAACGCCGGCAATATCACGGCGATCATGAGCGGTTTCTTGAAGTTCTTTGAGGCCGGAATCATAGACCGGCTTCCAAAGATCATCGGCGTGCAATCAAGCCATGCCAATCCCGTATACAGGTATTACCTGGAACCCAGGCCTGAAAAAAGAACCTTTGTGCCTGTTAAGGTTCGTCCCAGCGTGGCCCAGGCCGCCATGATCGGAAATCCGGTCTCCGTGCCCCGCGTGATTCACCTGGTGGAAGCCTATAACGAGAAGGCAGGGAGCCAGGCCGTATTCTTTACAGAAGTAGAGGAACAGGCCATCATGGACTGGCAGCTTACGGCCAACCGCAACGGCCACATCGCCTGTACTCAGGGGGGTGAGTCGTTGGCCGGGCTGGTAGAGGCGAAAAAGAGCGGTATTGTGAGCAAAGATGATATCATCGTGCTCGATGCCACGGCCCATGCCATGAAGTTCGCTGGTTTTCAAGCCATGTATTTTGAAGACCGGTTTCCCCCGGAATTTGAGATTACTCCAAAGAAATCCCTTCAGAATGCCCCCCGGCTGGTCCAGCCCAAAGGCCTGGACGTAGTACCAAGCGCCGATAAGCCCCTTGAAGGTAAGGACTTTGATCGTTTTGTCCAGCGGACCGCAGAGGCGATAGCAGAAAAGCTGAACCTAAAGCCAAGATAAAGCTTTGACTCTAATTGAACGTCTCGGGAATTCTACAACCCATTGTAATCATTTATCTTTCAGTGGCGCTTTTCTGGGCCATCAGTATGGAATG
>DAOVOU010000304.1 GCA_030629475.1 Desulfobacterales bacterium
ATCCGCCTTGGGTGGATCAAGCCCAATATTCCATTATTCCAACGTTCCACTATTCCAACTGCGTAGCGTAGCTACGTTCGTGGGGTGAGTGGAACGTTGGAATAATGGAATATTGGGCTTGATCCACCCAAGGCGGATCGGTCTTTTTTTCTTCTACATCATTCCAGTATTCCACCATTCCATTATTCCTCTTTTGAACTCGCAACCATGTGAATAAAGAGCTATAAAATCAATATGTTGCAGGAACTCCGAGACGATTAATTAATGCGCCCGTAGCTCAGTTGGATAGAGCGCCGGACTTCGAATCCGTAGGTCGCCCGTTCGAGTCGGGCCGGGCGTGCCAATAAAATCAAGAACTTAGCCGCTTCCGTCAAGTTCTTTTTTTGTTTTGGTCAACGTTTTGGTCAACACTTGCGGAAGCATCTGCAAGTTGCTTATCCAACCATTTAGAAAATCGGTCCATTGCGTGTCTCAGGCTATCCTCGCTAGGAACTAAATAATGAGCATCCATTCCTTGGAGACTATGCCCCAAAACCGTATCCCTGTGGGCCTTGTCTATCCCCGCATCTAACATGTTGGTTTTGACTGTTCGCCAGATGTCATGAAAATGGTGCCAACCAACTTATCACCGAAGACGGTATTGAAATTCTTGAGTGCAAGCTCTACCCGATCGTATGAAGCAAGCTTTTTCACGGCTTTCAGGCCCAAGTACCACTCAGCCAGCTCTTTGAAAGTCATCTTGGCCTCTGCAAGCATGTCAAAAATGCGGTTTTCCCGTTTTTGACTTCTCCGTTTTCCCTCAGCGTCCCGGGCTTCCTCAATGGAATATCCGATCGGCTCACGGCGCTGTTTGTCCCCGGGTATACGGTAGCCGATCCAATACTTGACCTTCTTCGACCGCTTCAGTTTCACCAGGTCCGCACCACAAGTGCACAGCTTGTTTCTCACTGATTGCTTCTTGTGGCAATATGCACACTCAGCTAAAACTGCCATAAAGTCCCTCACTTTCTGCCCATCAAAAGAACCCCGAAGCGATGCTCACGGGCAACAACACCCGCCCGGTTTCTCACGGATACCAGCCACCTTGGGATTACGGTCAATATTGGTGCAATCCGGTTATAGAGCGTCCGAGGCGACAGGTCGAGATATTTAGCAGCCTCCTCAACACTCATCATCGGAAAATAGCCTTTCGCTCGGCCCTTGCGTTTTTTGGAAATAGTTGACCGATGACTACTTTCCTTACCCATAGTTAAATGTTTTGGGAAATTGCGAGCTTAGAGTGAAGTCACAGCCATTTTCAGGCTGTCTTGTTGCGTGTCCATCATTCCGGAGTTCCCCGGCGATGGTGGGACAGAGCGAAGCGGAACTGTGTTTAGGACAACAACCAGAGAGGCGACGTATTTTGTAGAAAGGTGACCAGGCGTGTCGGTGAGGTGTCCTTAAGATAACCACATGGTTACCTTTGCCTACGGGTTGCCGCTCCTCTCAGTGGCTCTCGCCTTCGGCTCGCCTTTCGCTTCGCTTCAGCCCTTCAGGCGTTGCATCGCTGCCACCGCCCTCTTGAGCCGTCGAAGCTTTCAGCGAAGATGCTCTTGAGCCGCCGAAGCCCTTGGCGAAGGAGCTTGCCTTCGTCTCCCGTTGCCACTCCCTTTGGTCGTTTTCGCCTGGCGGCTCGCCTCTGCGCTTCGCTTCGAGCCGCCTCCGTCAGGCTGGGTCTGGACTTTGCCCAATACCTATGTCATAGTATCGAACAGCACCATTTAGCAGCCGGGCCATGCCCGGCACACAGCATTGTGCTGAACCCGACTAAGTTTTCGTTGCGCTCAACTTTGGCGGGTTAGCACTGCGAACCAAACAAAAAAAGCGAGATGACAACCCAGACAATGAAAGGGAGTATGTTTTGATTGAAAATCCACCTGCTCTTGAAGAATGGCGCGAAGTGTACAAATTTGCCATCCACGTGAAGAAGATCGTACCTTGGGAATGGATTACGGAGACAGATATCTTTGGCGTTCAAAATCCTGAAACAGACGAGATCGGATTTGTGAGCGTAATGGGCATGGCGGGCGAACATTATGCCATAGCTGTTTATATGGGACCAGAAGGACTTTATGGTTTCTGGGATTTGCAAGACGCAGGCCCCAATGAATCCCCTGAGCGTGTGCTAGAAATCCCCCAGCTTCAGGCTTCTTTTGAAAATCGCGACGAGTTGGACAAAAAGGACCACGAGATCATAAAGAAACTGGGGATCAAGTTTAGGGGACGACATGCTTGGCCCATGTTTCGCAGCTATCGCTCTGGCTTCTTCCCATGGTTTTTGGAGGCAAATGAAGCCCGTCTTATAATGTATGTGCTGGAGCAAACTCTGGATGTCGCACTGCGATACAGAGAAGACGAATCACTGTTGGAGACCTCCGATGAGAAAAGCTATCTGGTGCGTGTGCCGCATAAGGAAGACGGCATCCTTGTATGGGAAGACCGCATAATGCGTGTGCCGCCGCCGGAGCCTCCACACATCCCTATTGCCATGAATACCCAGGAAATCAAAGCTCTCAAACGCCTGCCCCAGAGCAGGCACACAATCGAGATCGATTTTTTCATGTTCCCTGCAAAGATTGGAGAAGAAGGTACCAGACCTTTTTATCCCTACATGCTATTGATAGTGGATGCTCAGAGCTGCGTAATTCTCGGCAATGAATCGATGATAGCCGATCCGTCTCTGGAAGCGATGTGGGGTTCTATTCCGATGAACGTGGTGCATCAACTCTCAAAAGCAGGTATTGTTCCAAGAGAAATCAGAGTACGCTCAGAGTTGCTGCTTCAGCTTTTACAGCCATTAGCTGAGGAATTGCGTTTCAACCTCAAACGATCGCGAACTCTAGGAAGCCTCGACTCTGCCAAGGAATTCTTGCTTCAGCATTTTACGTAGGAAACTTAACGGGCTCAGGAGGGAATGGGGTTAACATCTTCTGATTTGACGATTTAAGCCTAACAATGGGATCAACCTGACTGGTGTTTCGCTACGCTCGATCCCAGCAGGTTATCCCTACTATTAGGCTTCCGTCTGGGGCTTAGGGGTCGTTTCCAATCAAAGAAATGCTGTCGAATTGAATGTCAACTAAGGCAACGTCCATTTTCAGTGATCCACTTGTTCGTGCCATACTGAGGCAAGTTTGGGAAGATTCGGAACCTGGGCCAGCAGGCGGACATGAAGAAGGTGGCTTCATCCTGAGAGATTCAGGCGGAAACTTGAGGGTCGAACGTTGGCCGCGTGGTCAACAAGATTCTATAACGGTTCCAGCGCATCGAAATTGCCGGATCAGTGACCAGGACATTGTGGCGACATTTCACACTCATCCGAACACTGGCAGCGACTATCTCCAAGAACCTAGCGAAACCGACAAACGTGCTGTGCGAAACGACCCGCACATGAAGGGCGCTTGCTATGAAGGTGAGTTCGTGATTTCAGCCCAAACCATCTATAGGATTGAGCCGACTGGACAAGTGAGTGAAATTGCACAGACCAAAGACTATTTTGCCGAGGAATAAAGGAGGTAACCAATGGCCCTTCCATTGTCAGCCGAAGTCCTACAAGATGATCTTGCGGTATCCTTGGCCCGCGCTGTAGCAGCAGCAAACAAACGAGCCCGTGAGATCGGTGTTGA
>DAOVOU010000097.1 GCA_030629475.1 Desulfobacterales bacterium
CTTCAGCCCAACCGCTTGACGAGTGCGCCTATCATTTTCCCGTACTCCACACATTCATCACGAACCTCTTCGTTCGGGGCTCCCACTGACACGGGGCCGTAGTGGTTCCCTTTTTGGACACCCTGAACGATCATTCCGTGGATCAGCAACCCTTGAAGGATACTCAAAATGGTGGTTTCGTTCCCGCCGCCGATCATTCCCGACGAGGTAAAGGCTCCCCCAGCTTTTCCAACCAGTTTCCCATAACATTGAATGCTTTTGTCCATGAGGGCTTTGACCTCTCTCGCCATAACTCCAAAATACGTAGGGCTACCTATTATTATGCCATCGGATGAACGCAGGTCTTTAATTGTGGTATCTTGAACCTTTTTCAGATCAACATCGACATCACTCAATGAATCCAGTCCCTCTTTGATGTACTCGGCCATCTCCTTCGTATTACCAGATTTTGAAAAGTAACTTATCAGTACCTTTGACATCTGAACCCTCCTTTTTCTTGCGCGGACAAAGATATGCCGGCTCAAAAAATCCGTTCTTACCAAATATGGCACGCACGATTGCCGTCTCTAGTTCCGGGCTGGGCGTCCACCTGTACTTGGCGTCATAACGCTTTTTAGCAAAGAGGTGCTTAGCATCAATGACCTGCCGAAGCTGTTCTTCCGGCAACACAGGAGGGAAGAGATCGACAGCCATCCTCCGCGTCTTTTCCTCTTCAACAGCATCAATCCGGCCTTCAGAATCCAGGGATAGGTAGTTGTACTCAATCTTTAAGATCTCTACAGGCTTTCGATTTTCCACCTCGTATGCCACCAGGGCATACCGCACACGCTTGCCGGCATACTGTGGAAGACGTTCTTCTGGGTTGCGACGAAGCAACCGGTCATACCTTGCCACGGCAAGACGCTGTAATGAATCATCATCGTTGATGAGAAAGATTCGTAAGCCTACGCCCATTGTGCTCTATCGATAAGTGATGCCCAGCAATTGACGTTGTCCTTGGAAAACTCAGTGTAATTATTCCTGCTTTGCATCCCGATATCTTATGGGCAGAGCCACTCGCTCCTCAGTGCCGCAAGCCTTCTCTCTGTGATGGCAGCGCGGATCCGGCGCATCAATGATTCCACAAAGTACAAATTGTGAATGGTCGCCAGGCGTATCCCCGAAAGTTCCTTGGCCACAAATAAATGTCTAAGATAAGCCCTGGAGTAATTGCAACAGGTATGGCAATTGCATCCTTCGTCAATCGGGCGAGGATCATCCTTGAATTGCGCGTTAAGGATATGTATCCTGAACCGCTCCGCCTTTTTGGCAAAGAGAGTCCCGGTGCGGGCCATCCGCGTCGGTGCAGCGCAGTCGAACAGATCAATCCCTCGCTTTACCACCTCAAATATGTCCCCTATTTCACCGATTCCCAGAAGATGCCGTGGTTTGTCTTGTGGCAGAAGCGGGATCGTCCATTCCAGGACAAGATGCATCTCCTCCTTAGACTTGCCGAGAGAGCCCCCGATGGCATGGCCGTCAAAGCCCTGGTCTGCAATGAATGCAGCACTCTGTTGCCTCAAATCCCGGTACGCCCCGCCCTGAACGATTCCCAGGAGGGCTTGACTGTTGTCAGAAGTGCGCTGGAATTTCGCTAATGCACGGACGGCCCAGCGGTGTGTCCGCTCCATTGCCGCTCTGGTGTAATGGTAATCGTGGAGTGGCGAGGTGCACTCGTCCAGGACCAGGATGATATCTGCACCGAGTTTGCGCTCTATCTCCATGACGCGCTCAGGCGTGAACCGATGTGGCGAGCCGTCCAAATGTGAGATGAATTCGACCCCATCCTCATCCACCCTCACTAACGGCTTTCCTTTTCTCGAGCTGAAATGCCCTCCGCGGTCTTCCTCCTCGGGGAAGATCGGTGCGATCTTCCCCACCCCATGTTCTTTGCCTGCACCGAGGCTAAAAATCTGAAAACCGCCAGAGTCGGTCATCAACGGTCCTTCCCAACCCATGAATCGATGCAGCCCTCCCATCCTCTCTATTAGATCTTCGCCGGGTTGGAGGTGGAGATGGTAGGCATTGGTGATAATGACCTGGTTTCCGATCTTGCGAAGATCCTCCATTGATACAGCCTTCACCGTTGCTTGTGTGCCGACAGCAACGAATGCGGGCGTTTCGATAACACCATGAGGGGTAACCAGCTTCCCGGCCCGCGCCTCCCCTTCCTTTGCTAACAGATCAAATGCGAACATCAGTAAAAAATGGTCAACGTCCGGTGATATGGCTTTACCTTGAACTCTGCATGCTGGCCCAGATTCCACAACATCCAATCGATCTCGAAGGCTCTCAATCCCTTTCCCATCCGCTCCAGTTCCTGCCGGATCAGCTCAACCGCCCAGATGGTGTTTGCCCTGATCTCGACCTCATCAGGACATCCCGCCTTAAGGTAGATTTCTTGATCCACCTTTTGCGCCAGGGCTTGTGCGTAATCGAAGATTCCCAGATGACGTAGTACCTGGGGTAGCTTGTAATCGGCAAAGGCCGTTAGCTTATCGATATCCGTAAAGCTCCCCCAGTCTTTACCATCGAATGCTCCATAGAGATCGGCAGCAAATATCTGCGCGCGTTTATAGAAAAAGACTTTGTGACCCTGGTATTCTGCAACGTCCCGAAACGATGCCAATTTTTCCACTAACAACCTGACCAGTCGTATTGCCGACCCCCCGGCACTTTCCACTAACTTCAGGGCCTGCCCTTCATACTCTTCAAGCAGGACCTGCCCCAGTTCGTTGAGTATCTGCAAACGATGTTCCAGGAGCGGCAAATCCCCTTGCCCACCCAAAATCTCTTTCAATTTACTTGGCATGAGCTCGGCCAGATAATCGGCCTTGATGACCGGAGCCCCTGACTTGATAGCCTGTTTAAGAGCGGCGGCCAGAGCATAATAGCCGGAAAGCTTTCTCGATTCGTATTCGATCTCCCACTTAACCTTTCCTGGTGCGGGCCAGAAGCAAAAGTTGAGGCTGTCCAGGACAAGAAGGTAAGAGACCGTGGCCTCGCCACTGCCACTAAAGTGGTAGAGGCGGTTCCAGCGCGGCACTTGGATCTTATCTGCAAGCACTTTCCGTGAGAAACGGCCTAAGGCTTGCTTGTTAATCTGCACCTGGCGGCTCTTTTTTGCTAGATTTTTTGCTGTCTCAAGTACTTCCCACATTCTTCGGGTGTATTACCTGTTTGTTAATTGCCTTCTCATTTTTCCCCAACCTGTTTCAGCACAAGAAAATAAAGCGTTCCCTGATGCTTCATGTGACCTGCTGCGGTCTCGGCATACGGGCCACTTCCCCAAAAGAGATCTGCCCGTCCCGGTCCTCGGATTGCTCCACCAGTATCTTGATTGAGGACAAACCTGCCAAAGGTTTCCCAGGACTGGATGGTACCATCTTCGCTCACTAAAGGTTTCTCGGTTTGGATAAAGGCGAGTGCGCCCTTTGGGAAGAGGCGTAGGTCAGTAGCCACAGAACGGCCAGTAGTCAGAGGCACCTCAATGGCCCCCATGGGGCCCTGATCAACCAGCCTGAAAAAGACGTAGCTTTCGTTGTGATTGAAGACGCGCGCCATCTCCTCGGGATGATTTCTCAGGTAGGCACGTATCTGCTGCATGGACATTTCCTTCTCAGAAATACTCCCTTCATCGATGAGCAATCTGCCGATACTCCGGTAGGGCCGTCCGTTGCTGCAATCATAATTGACGTGCAACACAGTGCCATCATCCAACAGCACCTGCCCGGAGCCCTGGATGTGGAGAAAGAAAAGGTCAACTCGGTCAGAGACCCAAAGGAGTTCACATCCTTTCTGCCGAAGATGCCCCTTGGAGTCTATATCTTCCCGTGAAAAACAAGGTATTACGCTTTGATTGACATATCTGCCAATGATGCGTTCACCTGCATATTTGGGATTAAACAGGCCCAGATTAACACTCACCCAATCCTCAGGCTTTCTGTAGACAGGATATGGATAATCCGGCGAGGGGTGAAGGCTTCCTTGAAGGACTGGTTCGTAGTATCCGGTAAACAAGACCTTGCCGCGGCCATCACTTCCAAGAGACCTGTAGACCCAAAATGAGGTCTCAATAGCTTTTCCGAGCTTGTCAGCAGATGGGGTTTGTTCAATTAATTCGTGAAATGCTTTCATTGATTTGGCAAGATGAGAGGCGGTGAACGTGTCCGGCCCAAAACAAAAGGGCGTTGAGGCATTGAGGCGCTTCAGATAGTCAAGACTCTGATCGATAGCAGTCTTCAGAAAGCCATATGACATATCGTCCGAGAAATCAGGAAACTGGTGGGGCTGAAGCTTCACCAGGGCCTGTGGGGCTGTAACCGGCGGCTTGACCTCTGGGATGCATGCTGCAAGAAGCAGCAGAATACCCAAGAGAACTGCCAACACTGTTCCTGCACCACCCCTCATATGTTAGTCGCTCCTATCTTGTGGCTTATCGGGGTCTACATGTAGGTTTGGTCGGGATATCCTCCGAGTCACTTGTGTTCTCCTCAAGCAGCATCTTCGCCAGTTCGATATCGTAGGCCTGGTTTGGGGGGAAGTTTTTACCCTCGTACATGGCAGCCGCTTGTTTGATCGCGCCGTAGGGCACCCAGCCGTGTTTCTCCCAGAGCTCAGGGTCATCGGCATTCCAGAGTCTGAACCAGATGGTGCCATCGCCTTCACGCACATACATGTGGACGCGTTTGTTTTGGGGAAAAGGATAATAATACAACCCATTTTTGTCTTTCATGGATCTCACCCCCTTTGTGTCCCCTATCCACGAGATTTTCTGAAATAATACCTCATAGCACGGCGGGCAAACTTATGGGATTTCTCTCTGAGGAGTTTATCGTGAACAACTAAAACTGCCAGGGCGAGTTTTCTTGTGCCGGCCTTTTCTGCACAGAAACCCACAAACCAATCATAGTGCAATTCATCGCTCTTATCATTTATAGAACCTGTCTTTCCCCCGATAGCAAGCTTTGACAAAATCGGGTCGCGGCGGCACCCGATGAATGTGGTGCTACAGGTCCCGCGGGAAATGGTTGCTGCCATCAATTCCTTCATCTCCTGACTCGCTTTCGGAGATATGACCTGTCTGATAATGTTCGTACTCCCAACATAAACAGGATTTCTTTGGTCGTCAGTTATAAACCCAATAATCGTGGGTTCCACCAGCTTTCCCTCATTGACAATTACAGCTGCCATCATTGCCCCATGAATGGGAGATATCAACGTTTCTCGATTAAAGCCGCAGGCTAGTTCTGCCCAGTGATACGGATCGTGACCGACTGAAATCCGACTTGGCTCAATAGGGAACTCAAAATCGATTGGTTGATTGAATCCAAACCGATTGGCATATTCTTCTATCAGGTCCTTTTTCAGGCGAAAAATGCCGAGTTTGCCAAACACCGGATTGATCGATTTGGCGAAAGAGGTTTTCAGGGAGATGCTGTTCGTGTAACGATTGATTCGATCGGTCAATTGATTTTTATACAGGGTATGTGCCGAGCCATTGTAGGTCAATTCTGTATCACCGGAAATATTGCAGTGGTCGATGGCGGCAGCAGCACTTACGATCTTGAAGATGCTGGCCGCGGGGAATTGACTGCTAAGGCAAACACTCTTTGCTCTATTGACTTTTTTTGAGTCAATCATGGAGAGGATTTGTCCGGTTGCAGGATCCATGGCTACAAACCCTATCAGAGGGGATTGGGAGCGCTGGATCACTTTCAACATATAACTCTGAAGCCCCCGGTCCAGGGTGGTTTCCATGGAAAAGAGTCTGCCGGAACAATTGATATCAATCTTACCGTCAGGGGTGTTGCACAGGGCCTCAAGATCTATCAACCTCCTGAGGTCTTTTTTCATCAACACGTCTAAAGCTTCAACTGCCTCCCCTCCAAAAGGACCCCCGATCCTTGGAGATCTGTTAAAGCAATCCGTCAACAGATCAACCTTGAAACATTGGATCCCTATCACTAACAACAGCAAGCAAGGGAAAAAGCAAAGGCTCCCCTTGAAAAACCTTTTTGGAAAGCCTTTTAGCGGGAACTGCTTCTGATGCATCCCGAATTTGCCCCTTCAAGCCGAAGTCGCGAGCAAACTTGGCCTTAGGCGTTCACCGTTCTGCGTTCACCGTTCTGAACCTCTAAACCTCTGAACCCTGAACCCGTGAACGGTTACCGTAGACCTTGCTTGTTGGGGCAGGTCTATAGAACACTACAAATTGTGTGTCAAGCAATAAAACGTGGCAAGATATGGTGGTTTCACGCTGTGTGCGTTGCTGAGGCATGCCCCACTTCGTTGGAACTGTTCTATATCGCTACTGTTTTTTCAATGCTTCATTAAGGCCCCTCACCCTTTCTTCTTCCATCTTTTGGACGGACCGTGCTTTGTCGATGGATTGTTGACTTTACTGAAGCTTTATTAGTATATCATGGTCGACCGGTGGTTTCGAGATATTCGACACGCTCTGAAAGGGGTGGATGGGAAAGGAGGGTGCCTTTGAAGCTTCATTGTCCTGTGTGCAAGACGGCCTACGCTATCCCCGATGAAAAGCTTTCCGGACCGGCCATGAAGGCTGTGTGCAAGAAATGCGGCGCAAAGATGGTCATCAACGGCAAGTCCAGGACGGTACGAGCCATCTCTGCGGCCTCAGCCAGCTCTCCCGAACCAGCCCTACACCAGGAGCCGTACGGCAAACCTGCGCCAACGCCTTCTCCTATGTCCCCCGCTTCCGAAGCGGAGCCTCCCAAACCCACGCCTCCCAAACCCACACCTTCTGTAGCCTCAATGTCGCCTGAATATCCAAAGTACAGGGACGCCCTTATTGTCGTCGGCAGCGTGGCGCTTATCCTGATCACCCTCCTTGCCGGGAGCTATTTGCTGACAAAGGGGGCGGAAACAGCCCTGCAAAAGTTGACTCAGAACCCGATCGAGTACCTGACCAAGCTGATCATACGGCCTGAGACGTATGAGATTTGCGAATCATTCTTGCGTCACAACGAAAAACGATTTCCCGAGCTGGGCCATGGTCTCGAATTTTCGCCGGTCAGAGAAGAGATCAAGGTCGTCAATGGGAAGAAAACGGCCAGAGTGATCATAGAGGTTCGGGGTTCCAAGGGCACGAAGAATGTGCTCTTCCGGCTGAAAAAACGCAAGGACAAGTGGCGCGTCGTTTCCGTGGCCTTAGAGCGCGGGAAAGGCAAATATGAAAGTCTGTATCCGCAGAAGGAATCAACAGGATAGAGGCCTTCTGTATATTCAGCGCGGGTACCGAGCTGCTGGAAGCTGGCGAACTATAGATTTCCACATAATCAATTTCACTGCGTTATCAGTCGAAATCCTCAACGACGTGCTACTCAGTACGCCTTACTCGGATTTCTCCTTCTAGCCTTGTGAAAGAACTTAGTTCGCTTCGCTCACAATTGGAATAATGGAATGTTGGAATACTGGAATATTGGGTTAAGAGGAATGAAAACAATTAGAAAATGATTCTTTTCTGCTTCGCATCCCCAACATTC
>DAOVOU010000305.1 GCA_030629475.1 Desulfobacterales bacterium
ACCCCATCTATTTGAATAGCCTTAAAATCACTTTCGCGATAATATGCAATTTGTAGAATTTTCTTTGCGTTATATTTACGAGCAAGACGTAAAAGAACAGCCCATTTAATCAGATCACGATTATCTGCGTACCAAATATCCTTCATTGCTTTTCATTTGTGCCCCAACACAGGGATAACCGGCGGGAAAAAGCGTCAGCTTTTTCCCGTCCGAGTTCATCCCATGGTTAGGCGAAAATGTCCAATGTCAAGGGCTGACCCCGTTTGTTTCTCGTTTGTTTCTGGCTAAGCTTCAGTCAGGTGGGACTTTCCTTCAATCTTCAGTGCAAGAGCAAGCCCTGCAAAGAAGATATGTGACCACACCTCGTCACACGATCACCCACTGGGTAACAATAGCAAATTTCATGGGCTTACGCCCAATTCCAATGCCTCGGATTTACCTTGGCACGAGGAGCGCCTTGTTAGGTCATTGTTTCCTATCCTCTTCCTCTTGTCCCGTCAGCGATTGATCTCTTCTGTGTTCCCTGGTGGAATCTAATACTGCAGCTACATTTAACCTTTATTACGACAGCAGCCTAATCCTCATATGGACCAAGAAACCGCTCTCCGTTGAAATGGATCAGGTGCGTCGGGGAATCTGCAACCCAAACTTCCGTTTCCCAGGAGATATCGTCAAGGTACTTCATCATGCCCCGCCTATCAAGAAAGGCCGTCACATAAACAATCGGAGCCTTTGATTCGGCAAATAACTTATTCAATTCGTGCCGTCGTTTGGGATTTACAGGACCATGACTGGTGACCGCTTCGATCAGAACAAGCCAGTTCTTATCAACGTGATGCACCACGACATCAGGCATTTTCCCATGCTCTTCTATCTCGACTCCCAACTGCCTAAGTGCATGCGAATCGAAGTAGGCCCATTTCTTTTGTGTATCGCCCACGTAGATTACACGGCCACCAGGGGTGAAAATGGGACAGAAATCCTGGATAATTTTCTTTACTAATACATTTTGGCCACCCGGCGAAAGACTGATCTCCTGGTCATTCGCTAGCTTGACAGGAATCCGTCTTATATCTCGTTCTCGCGCATAAAGCTTCTTCAGAGTCTCTACTGTACGCAAATACTCTTGCAAATGCCTACCCCAGGGTGGTCTCCCAAACTCGCGGAGCAGCTTCAAAGCGGATGGCTCGATCTGGTACACTGCCTTTGGGCTATTTGTCGGCCTCGAAGGCTTATCAGGATTAGGTACGATCAGGCCCGCTTGCACAAATTGATGAACCGTTTGGCGGCGCACGGTCTCCCGGGTGTTCGGTGCGTATTGCCTGCCATAGTGCTCAGCAAAGAACTCCATCATTGGCGTGATGCCCATCAGAGGATCGCTCGCCACTTCCCATGCGTCTGCGGGTTTGAGATTCAACAACGAAAGGAGCGTGAGCGCAAGGCGCTCGTTTTGCTGCTGCCGAGGTAAGCCGAGCGCTCCCAAAATCTTCAGTGCTTCCTTGATTTTTCGTTCGGCTTTCTTCTTGTCCAGTTTCTTAGCCATCACTGTTGCATTCCTTTTCCAATATCTCGTCTACTGTTTCCTGATCGGGCATCCGATCTCTCACATGTGCACCGAGCCTAAGTAGCTGCTCTCGAGTAGGATAGCGCATCTTTCTGAGGTCCGTTGCGTTAACTTGCGTATGACCGCTGAAAAGCCGGAAATACTGATCGAAGAGCGAGGAATTAAGGTACAAGGCCAAACCTTTCGCCAGGTTCGCTGCTAGGCCTTTACCCTTCGCATGGAAATAGTTCAGATGGTTCTCAAACCCAACAAAGGGCGCTTCAATCCTGCTGGGATCATATATCGCAGCCACTACGCGGCGCGGCTCTTCCTTCGCGGAGAAACGCTTTGTGAGAACGTAATATCCAGCTTGGACCATCAAATCTCTTGTGCGTACCGAGGCTATGATCGCATTTGGCTTCTTTGTGGATTGTACTGGCCAACTCACGAAGCCAGCATCGAAATGGCAAGGATGTATCAGCGGCAAAGTCCCATCTTCAGGCAGAGACTGAAGATATTCTCGCACGCGAAAATCCACGACGCGTCCGGTGGAAACATCAAACCCGAGTTTGACGAGTGATGTTCCAAAGGCTCCCATTCTCTCCATCACGCGGTCGTCAGTATCGTCCAACACAAGGTGAATGAAGGCATCGCGGTCGCCCGGCAAAACTACGTGGTCGTATGGGACAGACCGGCTCCTTGATTTATGGAAGTCCAGACCTGCGGACGATGTGACGATCACGTGCTCCGGCTTCCGTTGTTCCCGAACCGCATGGTAGATCACATTTTCCTGGAGCACATTGTCGTCACCGAACGCCTTGTTGCGTGACTCGAACACGTGAATACTTCGCAGGCTCATCATATCTAGGAACCTAACGCGGAACCGGCGGAAGTACGGCCCGTTACAGAAACTACGGGGCGTAATCGCCACCATTTCGCCCCCAGGCCTTAGCATCCGAGCCGCTAGCCACACAAACGCGGCATAAAGGTTGGATACGCCGATCCCCGAAGCATCGAGCAAGCGTCGCGTTGGCGTTTGACTGTTGATCTTCTTGTAGGGGGGATTCAAGATTGCATGAGTGAAGCGTTCGCCCTGAACAGCAAACAGGTTTGCTTCCGTCTCCGCTATGGCAGCTGCGACAAAATCCTCTGCCCGTATCTCCCCCTGAAAGGAGATACCAGCTCTGTTACAGGTTGACTCGCACCTGCTCATTGTCTCTTTCAAGTACGGCAAAAGCTTCTGATCGTTTTCATATGCAACCACGTCTATTAAAAGCGGACGCTGTTTTCCCGAAACGTAAGCCTCAACACATGCCGCAAACAGAACTCCCGTCCCAGCGCCAGCATCAAGAATCCGTACACTTCCCCTCTCATGCTGAAACAGCGATGCCATGAAGCGTGCGATTTTGGCAGACGTCAGGAACTGCCCGATGCTTGAGCGTTGAAGACGACAGGTACTACAGTTCAGAGACTTACGAACGACATCAAGTCTGTTTGTCAAATCAATAGCCATATGAATTCTCTCTAATCGATATCCCTATCGCATCCCTTTTCATTTGACCTAACCTTCACTGGCGGCTGAGGTGAATGGCAACCCGTTGAAGGATGAGAATGTTGCCGTCGCCTACCAGTTTCAAAAGAGCAGAAAGCTCTCAGCCGTCCGCGTGCAAGGCCTGGGTTAGGTCTCACAATAGCAGTATTACGGTCCTGGTAGGAGTGTGAAATTGTCCAATGAATCTGAGTTCTCCACTATGAAAACGGTCCTGAAAGTGCCGTCCCCAGTGGTCACGGTGATCTCTGCCTGGAATCTCTGTTCCTGGACCTCGTAGTCTGGATGTCGCCATTGGGTGCCAGTAGCTCTCGGCAGTCCAACCATAGGCGGTTGGATCGCCTGCTATGCGCATGCAAACATCGATATTCTCGATCTCGTTGGGTGGTATGTCCATATAGCCACTGATTCGAGTCAATTGGGCGTCGGGGACGTTGACGAGCTGCCCATTGGGGGCCAGCTCAGCCTTCAAGGGCTCGGGATTGCCTGCCCAGCGGATGACCATGGGAGGAGTGAGCTGCTGACCGTCCATTGTTAGGAATCGTATGCGGCCGTGGCACCCATGG
>DAOVOU010000341.1 GCA_030629475.1 Desulfobacterales bacterium
AGGAGATTGACCGATGATTATTGTGATGAAGAGCAAGGCCGATCAACAGGAGCTTGATAATGTGATCAAGTGGATAGAATCGGCAGGGTACAAGGCGCATGTGTCAAAAGGGGTGGAAAGGACCATTATCGGAGCCGTTGGGGATGAGCGGGGAAAGGTTTTTCTGAAAGCTGCAGAAACCATGCCCGGGGTTGAAAAGGTCATGCCCATCCTGGCACCTTACAAACTCGCAAGCCGGGAGACCAAGGAGGGCAACACCGTGATCAGGGTGGGAGATGTAGAGATTGGCGGCCCAAAATTCGTAGTCATAGCAGGGCCCTGTGCTGTAGAGAGTGAAGAGCAGCTCATGGAGTCCGCCTTTGTTGTGAAGAAAGGAGGGGCCTCTATGCTGAGAGGAGGGGCCTTTAAACCCAGGACATCTCCGTACAGTTTTCAGGGGCTCGGAGAAGAAGGGCTGAAGATTCTTGCCGAGGCCCGGAAGAAAACAGGTCTGCCAGTGGTTACTGAAGTCATGAGTGCCCCGGACGTAGAACTTGTTGAAAGTTATGCAGACGTGCTTCAAGTGGGCGCCAGAAACACCCAGAACTTTGCACTCCTGAAGGCCGTGGGGCAGGCGAAAAAACCCGTACTTTTGAAAAGAGGAATGATGACTACGCTAGAAGAGCTACTCATGTCTGCGGAGTACATACTGTCAGAGGGCAACGATGAAGTCATACTCTGCGAGCGGGGTATTCGCACCTTTGAAACCGCCATGCGCAACACCCTTGATATCAGCGCGGTCCCAGTGCTCAAGGATAAGACCCACCTGCCAGTGATTGTTGATCCTAGCCACGCCATCGGCCAGTGGCAATTCGTACTCCCCCTGGCCAAGGCCGCCGTGGCGGTCGGGGCCGATGGCCTGTTAATAGAAGTTCATCCGGACCCCCAGCACGCCCTGTCAGATGGACCGCAGTCCCTGAAACCCAAAAAGTTTTACAAGCTCATGGATGAAATTGAATCGATTGCAAAGATCGTCAGAAAGGGGTATGCACAGGAACATGGAATGTATTAGAGTGACTCTGGAAAAGCCTCGCAAGTACTCCTATGAGATTCTCATTGGTGAAGATATCGTGGATCGCAAGGGATGGATCACGACGGTCAAGAATCATGCAGATCGATACGTGATCATTACGGACTCAAATGTCAACCCCCTCTATGGCAAGATGGTGAGGGCAAGGCTGGGAGAGACCGCTCTTCCTGTTGACATCGTTGAAATACCTGCTGGTGAGTCCTCAAAATCGCTCAATACCGTGCTTGACGTGGCAAGACAACTCGTGAGGCTGAAGGTCAGCCGCAAATCGCTGCTTATTGCCCTGGGTGGCGGGGTGGTCGGTGATGTAGCAGGCTTTATCGCATCCATATATATGAGATCAATCCCGTATGTCCAGATTCCTACAACCCTTCTTGCTCAGGTGGACAGCAGCGTGGGTGGCAAGACCGGTGTGGATCTTCCAGAGGGCAAAAATCTTCTGGGAACATTCTATCAGCCAAAGGCCGTTTACATAGACCTGTCGTTCCTGAAGACGCTTTCGGATAGGGATTTTGCAAACGGATTGGCCGAGATAATCAAGTACGGCATTATAGGCGATAATAATCTTTTCGAATTCCTGGAAAGCGAAAGCGACGGGATCAAGAAGCGCAATCCTTCCCTGATGAAAAGCTTAGTTGGGCGTTCTTGCAAGATAAAGGCAGATATTGTAGAGATGGATGAAAAAGAACTCGGCTTGAGGCGCATTCTCAATTTTGGCCATACCCTCGGGCACGCACTGGAGGCTGCGACAGACTACGGCCTTTCTCATGGGGAGGCTGTCTCCATAGGGATGGTGGGAGCTGCAAAGATTTCGCACAGGCTCGATCACCTGGACGGTGCCTCTTGCCAGAGAATCGTTGATTTGATTAAAGACTACCACCTGCCAACCAAGATTCCGGCAGGCCTGAAGACGGCACAAATCATGGGCTTCATGGCAACTGACAAGAAGGCAGTCGGAGGACAGGTACACTTTGTGCTGGTAAAAAAAATAGGCGCACCTTTTGTGACCCCTGACATTCCCTCAGGTGTTGTGGAGGGGACCATTGAGGAACTTCAGGGATGAGTAAAGATTCCCTAAACAGGCTCAGGCTCAGGATTGAAGATTTGGATGTGGTGCTCCTAAAGCTTTTGAACGAGCGGGCAGCCGTTTCTGTCCAGATCGGGAAACTCAAGGGCCAAAACGGCCTGAGTATCTACGACCGCTCCCGGGAAGAAGCGATATATGGGTATCTGGCCCAACACAACCAGGGGCCGCTGAAAACTTCAGAGATTAACAGAATATTTTCTGAGATTATTTCGGTTTCGAGAAAACTCCAGTCCACTTCGGCCCGCGATGACTCTGAACCCCGGATGGAATGGGCTGGTGACAACGACACAAGTGCGCTGAGCGGAAAGACCTCAGTCTATGGTATTCTGGGAAACCCCGTGGCACAAAGCATGAGCCCCCTTATGCACAATGCTGCATTCAGGTCCCTTGGCATAGATGCAATCTACGTACCTTTTGAAGTGAAGGATCTGGAGAGTGCTGTAGCTGGGATAAGGGCGCTTCAGATACGAGGGGCAAGTGTGAC
>DAOVOU010000182.1 GCA_030629475.1 Desulfobacterales bacterium
AAGCGAACCGAAGACTCGTTCAAGGCGTTTATTACACCAGGGATGCTCTTTGAAGCGTTCAAGTTTAAGTATTTTGGTCCCATCAAAGGTCATAGATTGGACCACTTGATTGACACACTTCAGAATGTCAAGGAGATGCACAGACCTGTCCTGCTGCACGTCACAACGAAAAAAGGCAAAGGTTATCCGCCTGCAGAGCGCAACCCTACCTATTTTCATGGCGTCGGGGCTTTTGAAATCGCAACCGGAAATGGTATTTCCCCTCAGAAAAAACCTCAGACCTATACGGAGGTGTTTGGAAACACACTCGTTGAGCTTGCCCGAGAAAATGACAGGATCGTGGCGGTCACAGCGGCCATGCCCGAGGGAACCGGACTCAAGGCCTTTTCCGAGGCATTTCCCGAACGTTTTTTTGATGTGGGCATCGCCGAACAGCATGCCGTGACCTTTGCGGCTGGCATGGCTACTGAGGGATTTCGTCCGGTGGTTGCTATCTATTCCACCTTTTTGCAGCGAGCCTATGACCAGATCCTTCACGATGTATGCCTTGAGCAGCATCCTGTGGTCTTTGCTATAGACCGTGGGGGAATCGTTGGTGAAGATGGGCCCACGCATCACGGTCTGTTTGATTTTTCCTACCTTCGCAGCCTTCCAAATATGGTGGTCATGGCACCAAAGGATGAAAACGAACTGCGACACATGCTGATGACGGCCCTTGACCATCCTGGCCCCATAGCCTTCAGATACCCGAGAGGCTATGGCACCGGGATCTTTACAGATAACAAAATCCATACCCTTCCTGTCGGCAAGGGAGAAGTCCTCACCACTGGCGGTGATGTCTTGATACTGGCTGTCGGCGTGACAGTAACGGCAGCCCTTGAGGCCAGAAAACAACTTGAAGACCAGAACATTTCAGCCACAGTGGTCAACAGCCGTTTTGTAAAGCCCCTCGATGCTGAGTTGATTACCCGACTTGCCAGGGAGATTCCATTCATCCTGACTGTTGAGGAGAATGTATTGCAAGGTGGCTTTGGAAGTGCGGTGCTCGAGTGCTTGGCAGACGCGCGCATCACGGCCAGCCCAGTGGTACGGCTCGGGATTTCGGATACCTTTGTGCAACATGGCTCACAGCAGGTTTTGCGTTCAAAGTACGGCATTGATACACCTGCAATTGTAAAAGCCGTCAGGGATATGGTCCATGGACAACATTCGAATGCGGAATGTGGGTTATGTTCTCAAGCCGACAGGCGCTATGTTCTCAAGCCGACAGGCGCTATGCGGAATGCGGAATGCGGATTAAGGCCTCGGCCAACCTGAGGTCTTCAGGTGTGGTAATCTTGATGTTGTAGGGATCCCCCGGAATCACCTTTACCACCTCACCGCACAGCTCTACCAATTCAGCATCATCGGTCCCCACACAAGCTTTCTTTTGTGCGGCCACATGGGCTCCGAGGATAAGATTATAGTCAAATGCTTGAGGGGTTTGGGCCATCCTGATCGTGTGACGCTTCATGGTCGCAATTACACGGCCATGTTCGTCTACGGTCTTTATGGTGTCGCTTGCCGCTACGGCCAGGATGCAGCCCCTATATTTCTTGGCCACCCCAACACACTCAGTGATCCGGTCGATCTTGATCAATGGCCGGATACCATCGTGGATAACTACCAGGCCAAACCTGCCGTCAATGGCCTTCAAGCCATTGTAGACCGACTCCTGTCTTGTAGCACCCCCTGAAACCAGATGAATCGGTTTGATAGGTCTTAGCGGATCTATGATCTCCTTTTTGCAAAAAGGATCATCACCCCGAGGGATTACCAGGAATATCTCTTCAACCGCATCGCACTTTTCAAAGGCGAGAAGGGTGTGGGCCAGCACCGGGCGGTCTCCCAGCATCATGTATTGCTTTTTGGCTGTGATCCCCATCCGGGTCCCCTGCCCTGCCGCCACAATAACTGCGGCAACCCTGTTTGCGGATTGCGCCCGCCTGCCTCGCCTGAGCCCGTCCGCCTCGGCTGAGCCTCGCGATGCCGGGCGTGGCGAGAGCGATGGCGGGCAGGGATTGCGGATTGCGGATTTTCGATTACTGACCACTGACCACTGACCACTGACCAATTACTGCTTCAGGTAGGAAAGCTCTTTGGGCAGAGGAATCCCCTTGCCCATTGAATTTTCACCGTAGTTTACACTAGCCAGAACCTGGATGTCTCTCAAGGCGCGCACATCGCCCTTAAACGCAACCTCCTTGATGGCCTCTTTCTGAATCTTGCCGCCGGCCCACTGGATGTCCAGGACACTGCTCGCGTCAAATCGATCAGAGTCCACCCACAGTTCCACCTGACCGCCGTAATGCTGAACGATCTTGGCCACCAACATGCAGGGCCGACTGTGAAAACCAAGCTCTTGCGGTATGCCCACTACAATGGAACTCTGCTCCATATTCTCATTTAAGACCTCTTGGGCGAGATCCTGACCCTGCACCAAGAAATACCAAATATAATAAAGACCATAATTCACAATGCGATCAAGAATATGTTCAGGCCTAACAGCCCTGGCCAACTCATCACGCACCCGTTTGTAAATGTTCTTGTAGCCGACTTCATGGAGGTGCCGTTCATAGTAGTGTAAGAGACGACGTGTAAGCTCCAGGAGGTGAAGTACTACTGAGATGTACCCGCGAAGCCGCTTGAGTTTGATATCGCGAAACCGGAGTCCGCTTCTATTCACGTACGTGTCAAAGGTTGATTGCAGGCTGTGGACAACCATTTCAAATCGTCGCGCCTCTTGTTCGTTAAAGTTGGAAGGAACAATGGCCCTAATCTGATCTATGTTGTACGGCTCATAAAAACCCAATGTTTCAAATTCGTTGGCTACCCTCAAGAACTCAGTGGTTATCATGACAATATTTTTCTTCTCCTCCTCCAGGTTTTCGTCGTCGATGTCAAACTCAAGAGGGGCCTGAGTGGCTATTCCCGGGAAATCATCCCACAAAAAAAGGTCTTCAGGCAAGTTAATATGCAGGCGCTCGGCTGCTTCCAACGCGTTGCGAGATATCTTCCTCAAAGAATCTACCAGGAATTTGTGAGTAGCATATCCGCCATCCCTAAATCCCTCGGTCTTTGCCAAGTCATACAAAGGAAGCCGCTTGGAGATGTGTTTCTGGGAGTAACTGGCTTCAGACAGGTTTCTTACGCTGGAGACCAGCTCACGATAATAATACCAGTTGGAATTGTTTTTTGCGCCATGGAAGTCCAAAAAATCTTCCAAGAGCTTGGAGCTTGCGACCATCTTAGCGTACAGTCTCTTGGTGAAGGTCTCACGGGCGGACTCAGTTTCGCAGATATAGATACAATACTTCAAGAACTCCTCGGAAAATATCTGTACCTTTTCGGCAAAATCGGTCTTATGGGGAACAATCATGGGCTCTTGCATGATCAATAGTGTTTGTTGAGTTTATTGAGTTTATCGGGTTCATGGGGTCTTAACCCAACAAACCCAATGAACCCCATAACCGTTTTATGTCAGAGCAGGCCATAAGCCGAGTTCTGTTTTCCGTATCGGTCACCCTCTACGGAACAACGATCATTCATCTGAGGGTATTGGTTGCCCAATACCTCTTGCGACCGACCCGAAAGCTCGGACGGGCCGCCCTCAAACGCTTTCCTATTTGGTCTTGCTCCGGGTGGGGTTTACCTAGCTTCCCCGGTCACCCGGGGAACTGGTGCGCTCTTACCGCACCTTTTCACCCTTACCCCGCGAGATAGGCGTGGCCGCCATCTCACAGGGCGGTATCTTTTCTGTGGCACTTTCCTTCGCGTTACCGCGACTCCGCGTTACGGAGCACCCTGCCCTCAGGAGCCCGGACTTTCCTCCCGCGTCTGCAAAAGATCGAAGACGCGAGCGATCGTTTAGCCTGCTCTGACATTTTGTTGTGTTTATTGTGTTTGTTGTGTTTGTTGTGTTCATAGTGTTTATTGTGTCTGTTGAGTTTATACCATTATAACATTCACCCTGTGGAGTAAAAGATCTACTCACGATTGAGCAACTTAAACATGATAAATCTTAAGGCATTATTCTGCAAGATGAAAAGCTTACTCCACAGGGCAGGCAAACCCAAAAAACTCAATAAACTCAAAAAACTCAAGAAACTACATCATGCTGAAGTCTCAGCCTCTTTCCAGTAAATAATTCGTTGGCAATTAGGACAAAACTTCAGGCTGTCCTGCCTTTGAAGTTCATTGTACATCTGTGGGGGAATACCCAGGTGGCATTCAGAACAGGTTGCATTGTTCACCAACGCCATCGCTATGCCTCCGCTCCTTGCCTTGATCTGCTCATATTTTGAAAGAAGCTCAGGGGTTATGGTTTCCACCAGCTTCTCCCTGGATTTCTCTGTATCCGAGAGCTCCTCCTGGACACGGGCAATTTCTTTGGCTATGGCTGTTTTCTCGCTTTCAAGCCTATCCCGCATGGCTGACAGGCCCTTTTCCTTAGCCTCAAGTTCCTTGTTAAGCTTCTCCAATTCCTCCAGGCAACTCAAAATTCTGTCCTCTTTATCTGCATTTCCCTTTTCGGCCTCCTCGATCTCTCTTAATAAAGCCAGATATTCCTTGTTGTTCTTGATGCCCATAAGCCTGCCTCGGCTTTTCCTGATGTGGGCCAGGCCATCTTCTATCTCAGCTTCATAGTCGCGTTGGGTCTTCTTCAGCTCTTGGATGCGCCTCTTATCAGCCTCGACATCTTCTTCAACTCCTTCCAGCTCTTTTTCAAGGTCTTGGAGTCGTTCAGGGCCTTCACGTATTTGCCGCCTGAACCGATCCAGCACCCTATCTTTTTGTTGAAGTTTTACCAGCAAGTTGATTTGTTCTTTCACAATACTCTCCCTAATGAATTTAGCGAAAAGTTCAAGCTTAAAGTAACACTTTAGCTCTTGGAACTATCCTGATGAAATCAAAGATAATAAAAGCAATCACGCTCCTGGGTGTACGCCTCTACGTTAACGGCGTACCCCCTTTTTGACAGAGCATCTTTCAAGCCTGCTGCAAGGTTTTCCACCACTAAGTGCTCGGAAGCGAAATGCCCTACATCAATCAATGCCCGCCCTAAGGCCTCAGCCCTTCGTCCGTCATGATAACCAAGGTCACCACTCACATAAACCTGAGCATCAGAGGCAAAGAAATCCTCCAATAGGCCCCTTCCGCTGCCACTGCACACAGCCACACGCCTGATCATTTGTCCT
>DAOVOU010000158.1 GCA_030629475.1 Desulfobacterales bacterium
AAATAAGCATATACCTCATGGTGTCAAATACTCGTTGACTCTTCATGACAAGAACAATACCCGTATCTTAGGTTTTGATAACGCTCACGCACATAAGCCAAGGAAAAAGAGATACGGAGGTCAAAAAACTACGTGGGATCATAAACACAAAAGGGGAAAGGTTTCACCATATGAGTATGAATCTGCAAGTCAGCTGTTAGAGGATTTTTGGGCGGCTGTTGAGCAGATAATTCAGAAAGATTAAGGAGGTAAGATTATGGCAAATAAGGTCTTAAGGGTCGGTATTATGTCTCGTGAAGAATATAGGAATAGAACTATGGCTATTGCTCGAGGTGAATATAAGCCAAAACGAGGTGAACCGAAGATTTGGTTTGAATCAGTTCAATCGATGGCTCAAGTACTTAGTAATGAAAATCAGCAGTTATTGAAAGTTATTTTGGAGCAAAAGCCAAATTCTTTGAAGGAGTTGGAAGCTGCCACAGGAAGAAAAACTAGTAATTTATCGCGAACTCTAAAACTGATGGCTCGGTACGGAATCGTTGATTTGGAAAAACACGATAGATTTGTTAAACCAATCGTTAAAGCTACTGATTTC
The DNA here is from genome assembly GCA_030629475.1 of Desulfobacterales bacterium. GTDB lineage: Bacteria > Desulfobacterota > Desulfobacteria > Desulfobacterales. Next base: position 596 of record DAOVOU010000158.1, read on the forward strand.
AAAGTTGAATTTGGGCTTAATACCCATTTTGTGTAGGTGCTATTATCCTGTCGCCAATACTGCGCGGCAAGGACGGCGTGGCCCATGGGGTATTACGCCTATGTTTTTTAAGAACCTTTGGGTATCACAAGATATTTCGCCGGTTGCGGCGATCTCGTCCAGGGCCTTTCTGATCCCCATCTTGGACGCCTTATTGTAGAGCTTTCCGGACTCCCGGAGATAGTCTGCTGAAAGGCTGGCGTTATTCACATAATCGTAGCCGGCGGTCTTCTGCATTGCCTGTGCCCGGGCAAGGAGGCTACCTATCTCCCTGGCTAATGAGTATGTTCACTGAAGATTCATAGAAAGTTATAAAGCAATAGATGTCCCCAAAGGCGCTCCTGATCGTCAAGGACCTCCTCTTTGGTGCGGTTGCCTTCAGTGTCAAGGGTATATACTGTGCGATTTCCCAAAGGGTCTTCTATTTCATACAACCTGTGGGCCTCGTCATAGCGATAGATGGTAATACGGCCTTCCGGGTCTTCAACTTGTGTAAGGTTGCCAACTTTATCATAGGTGTATGTATAAGTGGAACCTGCCGTGGTCCTGGTCTTAATCCAACCCCTGGGATAGTACGTATACGTAGTCTCAACATTGTTTGCATCCTTTACACGCAAAGGATGGCCATACGCGTCATAATCAAGGTATTCGGTGATGCCGGAAGGTGTGATTATCTTATGGAGCCTTCCACGCTTATTGCCGTAGGATGGCTCGTTGGTATAGTAAATAAAGTCGGTTATATCATTCACATCGGTCCTGGGGCCGTTTACCCTGGTGATCTGGCCGTAGTCATTATGCTCGACAGTGGTCGTTCGGGTCTTGAGCACGCCATCTACATAGCCCGACTCGGTCATCTGGTAAACGTCGCCATCATCATGATCATACCACAACTGGGTCACCCGGTTCTGGCCCGGTGTGTCCACGCTCTCAGTGGTAATGGTTTCCACCTTATTGACGGGGATGCCGTCCGGCAGCACATACATATCGTATGTATATGTGGTAGTCCGCTCGTTTTCCGTGCCCACGGCCTGTGTTCTGCTGAGGATGTTGCCCCAGTCGTCATAACTGAAGCTGCTCTCATACCCCCTGGCATCCGTAATGCCATCTATGGTGTGGACATCAGAATATTCATAGGTCCCGACAGGCGCACATGTAGAACACAGGCCCCCGGATTCCTGTGCCTTGCTGATACTGGTGATATAGCCCATGCCGTCCTTTATTTCACGGGTATACTCTGATACCTCCGAGAAGGAATTGGTCACCTTAACGGTAAAATCTCCTGAGTAATCGACATGGATTTGATCTGCGTTTTCTGCCTTCCTGGAGAGTATGGCCTGATCGAGGGTGTCATAGCTAAACGTGGTGTAATCATCCCAATTTTCGTCAATGATGCGTGTGAGATTGTGGCTGTCAAATGGATCTTCATAAAAATATTGCCGTATTTGAGGCCATAAAACAGTTCATGTTATCCTCCTATTTCTCTTTTTTCAGAGGCGGTAACTATTCCGAGAAGGATTTCTATTATCTTATTGTTTCTCAATATCCTCAGCTCTAGCTTTTTTCCGGCTTTGTAGACCTGAAGGAATCGGGTAATCCGGCCAATATTCTTGAGTGCCATATTATTGAAACCCAAGATGACATCTTGGGGCCTTATTCCTGCTTTCTCAGCAAGACTTCCGGGATAAACGTTCTTTACCCTTAGCCGGCTTGAAACTCTCCTGACAGCCCTCAGATGTTTTGCCCGGCGATTTGAAACATAAACCTTCTCCAGGTCAATACCCATAACAGGAATTTTGATAATCGTTTTTCCACCCGTTGATTGATTCCCCTTCAGATGGAAAGTGAACATATTGTCACGTTGTTCAACCGTTATGATGGCTTCATCCGATCTGGCCTGTGCAGGCATATCTCTTTTGACGTTTTTCCGAGCAATAACAGCTTGATACTCATCGTCCGCTGGCAGGGCCAGCGGACCTATGGCAGCCCTGATCCGAGGCTCATTTGTTTCCGGGTTTTCCGCCCCTATGCCAGGGGCAGAATCACGCGCCTGAACAGTCTTTTCTTTGCCCAATCCCTTCTCATGTCCGTAGACTTTATCTTTTAGTGATACATACTCTGGTTCATCTTGGGGCTCGGGGAAACCACCTTCTTCAATTAGACCAGAACCCCCAATCCTAGTGGCCCCCTGGGAATTTTCACCACCGATCACCTGGCTCTCAATTTCTGCTTCGGGATTTTGTGAAACTATGATTACGACGACTTAGTGCAGGAAGGCAGGCTCGTTGTATTAGAAGCTTTGAGACGCTACCTTAAGAAACACGTGGAAATTAGCCCGGCGAGTATCTCGTCATGGGCATTTATCGCCGTCGATAGTAGGCTCAAACAATTGGCAACCAAGACGTCTACGGAGATCACTCACAAAAGGTACGACCGATACGTCCCCAATCTAACTCGCGAGGACGGGTCGGCGTATGAAAGGATCATGGACCGAGAGACCCATTTTGGGCACATTCAGGGCACACAGTCGGCCAAGTAATTGATATACTTGAAAATGATGATCCCCGTTGGGACTACCAAGTGCTTATAATTTCAATACCTTAGATAGCACTCAGGAAGATGGCAGGACAATAGCCCGGATAGATTCGACAAAATGCTTCGGTTGCGGATTATGTCGCACGGCATGCACTGCCGAGGCTCTTTCCCTGGTTTTAAGATAAGTTAATGTGTCGTCATTTATTTGGCCCCTCTAATTTTATGTCTCTGAATTTCTACAACCTGTTGTAATCACTCATCTTTAAGTGGCGCTTTTCTGGGCCATCAGTATGGAATGATGGATTAGTGGAACAATGGATTGTTGGAGATAAGAAGCCGAAAAGAATCATTTCTTAATTGTTTTCATTCCTCTTAACCCAATATTCCAGTATTCCAACATTCCATTATTCCAATTGTGAGCGAAGCGAACTAAGTTCGACTTTCTTTTCAAAATTGGCATAGATAGATTTTAGACGCGCTCTTTGCCTCTCCACGCAGGGAGGGATGGAGGCCAGATTTTCTCCATGATACGGCTGTTTTTGGGCAATACTCAGGCACAGGTCCATACCCTCTTCGAGGTTCTTCTTGAATGCGTGCAGGGTTTTGATTTCCTTGGGCGTGTACGTACAGTGAGTTACCCGTTTTTCAAAACAGTCCACATACATCACAATCTCCTTCGCAAACATATGCGGACGTTCGGACGAAACCAGCGATGGGCCTCTTCCGTAAATGTGGTCCACCATCTCTTTCAGGGTGTATGTTTTGTTAAACCAGGCGATATTGGGACCAGGACACATTGACTGGGGCGCACTCTTCTCCTTGGCGATGCCCAGGGCGATAAGGGCTCCATTGCCCAGATGGTCGCAAATACAGGTTTTTTCCACAACCTTCCGGCAAAGCCTTTCCTTTTCACCGTCTGAAATTTCCATGTTCTCTATTTCCTGCAGTTTCATTTTTTGATACTGCCTGGAAGCGAGACAAATAGGCCTTTCCGTGAACTCGGTGTTGGATACAAGGAAACGCTTTCCGCAGGGGGAACCGGGCTTGCCTCTTGCCACGTTGTTACGGGTCCATATTTCTGATCCTGTTTTGCGTAAATTGCTGAAAGGGATTTCCATGGGAGAGACATCGCTCAAGTAGACTTCTTCCTCTCCGGCCTGTCTCAACAGCTCACGCGTTGGGACATCCACGCACGTGGCTTCGGGGACAAGCAAAAAAGGACTGGCCCATCCCGTTAGATCCACGCCAAAATCTTCCATGAGTCTACGCACTTCCCCATGGGTGCCAATCCCTCCCTGCACGGTGATGAGGGGACGACTGCTCAAAGCAGACTCAGGATATTCCCAACCCATGTTCTTGTAGTACTTCTGTATCAGCGGCTGTAACTCTGTGGTCAATAATTCCCGCTTTTCCTTGAAATCCCGGAGATGGCACGGGAGTAAATCGCCGTTGCAGGGGAAGAGGTGACCGCCGCAATTGAGCCCCGATTCGATGCGGAATTCGTAAACCTCCAGTCCTTTTCTGGCCAGGAACCTGCCCTGGATGAGGGCTGAGCGGAAATCACTCACCTTGAGAATGGTCTTCTTCTTAATTTCGCCGGCTTCGTCCCTGTAAAAGTCCCGAAACCTGGTCATATAGTTGAATAGTCTTTGGTTGATTCCTGCCGAAAATACGATGCTGGAGCGAAGACCGCTCCTGGCATACCCCCGAAGGGCTGATTTGGCATCGCTGAATTCATCACTAAGGGGGTTGCCATTGTTGTCAGGACTAATGGCGTCCAGTTTCACCATGATATTGACATCAATAGAGCCGGGTTGCATTCTACGTGTCAAATCCTTTGCCAGCGCGTTTCTCTCAGGCCCGGCCTTCATCTTGAGAAGCTTGTTGTATCCCCTTTTCAGGGGAGTTTCTTCGGAAAGCAGGTCAAAATATTTACGTTTGTCGTTGACCTCGAAGAAAGGCTGTTCTCTTATATCCTCCATCTTGATCCGAACAATCTCCCTGACGGTCTCAAGATAAGCGGTGATTCTTTTTGCTCTGCCGTCCTCCTCCTTCCTTGGTAGCTTGACATAAGGCAACCCGTACTTTTCATTGTAATATTTGCGGATTTTCTCGAGGAAAATATCGTCTACGAGTGAAATAACGGATGCAATGCCCAAAGGAGCTACACGGATAGGGGTGTCAACAGAGTGTCCGATGCCCATAACGGGAATGTGAAAGGTGTGGTAATAGTCTCTCAAATGTCTACCTGTTCATAAAAATGAATACCGATCTTCAAGCTCGGTATTACCAGCTATGTGAGAGTTGAATCGTAATGGGTTGAAACGCAATGCAAATGCTTTTTGCAATAGCCTTGGCCCCAAGATCAGTTCGTACTAATAGGTCAGCAGCCTCACTCAGTCAAGGGAAAATGCAGATTTGCTGACGAGGAGGGAGAAGGCCCTACGATCACGTTGAGGTGTTTTGGCACCACCTCCAGACGAAATGGGGTGGTTGCCATGAAGTCTCCGTCGGCATATAAGTCCATGGGGCC
>DAOVOU010000300.1 GCA_030629475.1 Desulfobacterales bacterium
ACCTGCTCAATATCCTTGTAAGCGAACCCGCGCGCATTCCTGAATCTACAGTAGACGGCAAGGAATGGAAGACCCATGTCCGCGAAAGAAGGATGGCCAAATTCCTCAGAGAGCGCCTTCCAGAAGAGATCATAGAACTCCTGATGGCCGTTGGAAGAATTGCCGACTCCCTTGGGTACAATGCGTACGCCGTGGGCGGTTTTGTCAGGGACATCTTTCTGTACCAGGAGAACCTTGACACGGACGTGGTCATTGAAGGTGATGGTATCGAGTTTGCCAAGGCCCTAACTGCCTCCCTTGGTGGTCGGGTCCGCGCTCACGAGAAGTTCGGAACCGCTGTGGTGATCCTTTCGAACGGTCGAAAGATCGATGTAGCCACGGCACGGCTTGAATATTACGAGTCACCCGGGGCGCTTCCTACGGTAGAAACGGGCTCCATAAAGCTCGACCTGTATCGAAGAGATTTTACGATCAATACTCTGGCCATAGGACTCAATCCCGGCAGATTCGGCACCCTGATCGATTTCTTCGGAGCACAGAAAGATCTGAAGCGAAAAGTGATCCGCGTCTTGCACAATCTTAGCTTTGTGGAAGATCCCACACGGGTTTTCAGGGCGGTTCGGTTTGAGCAGAGGTTCGGTTTCAGGATAGGAAAACTGACGTCAGCACTGATCGAAAATGCTGTTAGAATGGACTTCTTCAGGGAGCTGAGCGGACGACGGCTATTTTCCGAACTTCGCCAGATCTTAGAGGAAGACAAGCCTGTCATGGCCCTGCGGCGCCTCAACGAATACAACCTCCTGAAAGTGATACATCCGAAAATCGTTTATGACTCGGCCCTGGAAGCACTCCTCCATTCAGTTGAAAATGTCCTTACCTGGCACCACCTGCTTTTTTTAGAAGAGCCATGTCGAGAGTGGATCGTCTACCTTCTGGCCCTTATAAGGTCCTTTGATCAAGGCGACGCAGGGGCCTTGTGTGACCGCCTCCAGCTTACCCCGCGGCATCGGAAAGTCTTGATCGATGAAAAGACAAAGGCAGAGGCGTGCCTGAAATGGATGGTATCTTTACAAATACTCAAAAACAGCGACCTTTACAGAAAGCTTCACCCGTTCCACATTGAGTCCCTGCTCTATATAATGGCATGTACCACTCGCAATTCGATCAAGCGAGCCATTTCCGATTACATTACCCGATTAAGATCAACAAAAACATTGCTAACTGGCAAGTATCTCAAGGAAACAGGCTTTAAACCCGGCCCCATCTACCGTGAGATCCTGGATAGCCTTCTTGATGCACGCTTAAACGGCGAGGTCAAGACGCTGCTTGATGAGGTAGAATTTGTGCGGAAAAATTGGAAAGTGTAGAATCAATAACCACCCCTTGTTTTTATCTCTCACAGAGCCCTCAAAGGCTCGGAGTTTTTGAGCAAACAAATTATTTATCTCTCTGAGGCCTCTGTGGACTCGAGCGATTCAGCCTGTTAAATGATCGCTTCAGTCAGAAGATTGGATTAAAATGAGTGCACTTCGTCCACGAGTACTGGTGCTCTCTATTCGAACTATTTAACAGGCCAGGGGGAACGGGCGAGAGATCGCGTTAATTGGACAGCGAGTATGTTTGAAGGCTTTGAACTCAAGAACTTGATCGTCATGATCGTGCCGCTGCTCTTCGCGGTCACGTTTCACGAGGTGGCCCACGGCTGGGTAGCCTATCGGCTGGGAGACCCCACAGCCAAATGGGCTGGAAGGTTGACTCTAAATCCCCTCAAGCATCTTGACCCTATGGGCTCCTTTATTCTCCCTTTGATGCTCTTCTTTTTCAGATCACCTATTATTTTCGGATATGCAAAACCGGTTCCCGTCAATTTCCACAATCTGGCTAACCGACGGCGTGATATGATCCTGGTGGCCGCAGCCGGCCCTGCAACCAACATGTTATGTGCCTTCCTGAGCGGCCTGTTATTCAAGCAGCTAATTGCCATTAGCCCGTGGTGGGGCAAATCGATTTTTTCAGGCGTTTTCATGGATCTGGCATCAATGCTCGAATACAGTGTGGTCATCAATGTCATTCTTGCCATATTCAACATGATCCCGATCCCACCCCTTGACGGGGGTCGGGTTCTGGCAGGGCTTCTGCCGCCCCCTCAAGCTGCTCAACTGGCACGCCTGGAACGCTTCGGAATTATTATCGTCCTCTTCCTCCTTCTCACCCGTTCGCTGGACTGGATCTTGGTCCCCATCTTGAAGCTGTTTCTCAGGATTTTTCTGGGCGGCGGAGTATAGAATCAGAGACAAGCGATGTCAGCTCACTCTCAGGCAGTTGGGCGAATACGTGTGCACTTCGCTATTTTTTTTCTTGGCATAGAATATCTAATAATATAATAAAATCGCGCAGCGATTTTATAAATTGATAGCATGGAAATTTCCTTTTGCTGCTTGTCATTTCGAGCTAAGCGCCCGCCCTGGCGCGACAGGAGAATAATAACCGGTGCCATATAACAACCCGGCCCGCCCTGGCGCGACAGAAGCCGGACAATGCCACGGAGAGAAAAACCCGGTCTGGGCCAGGGTCTGGGCCAGGGAGAAATCTTTGTTGTGTAATCTGCTGCAAGCGCAAGATTTCTCCCTGCGGTCGAAATGACAGATTGCTCAATCCCACTTTTTGCCAAACCATCAACCCTTGATTCAACAGCATTGGGTTTGGGGATGGAAAATGAACGGATATGAATGGAGATTGCAAGATGGCTAAGAAACGGATTTTGAGCGGCATGCGCCCCACCGGTCCACTCCATCTGGGTAACCTGCATGGGGCACTGGCAAACTGGAAAAACATGCAGGACGACCATGATTGTTTCTTCTTCATAGCCGACTGGCACGCCCTGACCAGTGATTACGATATGACAGCTCCCATTCAGGGTTACGCCACGGATATCTTCATAGACTGGTTAAGCGTGGGACTTTCACCCGACAAATGCACCCTCTTTGTCCAGTCGCACATCAAGGAACATGCCGAACTCTTTCTGCTCCTTTCCATGATCACGCCATTGCCCTGGCTGGAACGAAATCCCACGTATAAGGAACAGATAGCGCAGTTGAAGAACAAGGACCTTTCCACTTTTGGCTTCCTGGGTTATCCTGTACTTCAGGCAGCCGATATTATCATGTACAAGGCCAATGGGGTCCCTGTGGGGATAGATCAAGCTCCCCACGTGGAGCTCACGCGGGAAATCGCCCGGCGTTTCAACCATTTTTATGGGGATATTTTCCCGATCCCCGAGACGATTCTCACCGAAACCTCCAAGATACTCGGCATTGATCGCCGCAAAATGAGCAAGAGTTACAACAATGCGATCTTCCTTTCAGACACTCCTGAGGAGGTTCGAAACAAGGTCGGCAAGATGATCACCGATCCACAGCGGGCACGACGCACCGACCCGGGGAACCCCGATGTTTGCAATGTTTTCAGCTTTCATCGGCTGTACTCGGACGAGCAGACCATACAGCGTGTTGATCGGGAATGCCCAAAGGCCGAAATTGGGTGTGTGGAGTGCAAGCAGATGATGGCCGAAAACTTGATCACGACCCTGGGACCTGTACATGAACAACGGGCCTACTATGAGGCCCACCCGGATACGCTCAGGGCGATTATTGAAGACGGTGATCAGAGGGCGCGAGTCGTCGCACGTGAAACCATGGAACAGGTTCGAG
>DAOVOU010000120.1 GCA_030629475.1 Desulfobacterales bacterium
CATTTGGCGTAATACTGGTAGATGCTCGCAACTTCCATATCACAGGGAATATTGAATTTTTTCAGTCCTTCCAGGACTGAGAAGGTTACGTGCCCTCATTCGGTATTGAGATAGACCTTGCATCCAAGGTCTTGGGCGTGCGTAACACTCAAGCGCGTCACATGTTCCCAGGATTTGTCGTCCGCAAGGAACATACAGTAATTTTCTCCGCCCCATCCCTTCATGCCATAGGTCCAGTCTGCCCCCACAACCTGAAGTATCTTCCAGAGCGGGACCATCTCGTCCGCTTCGGTTGCGGGCTCCCTGGAATTCTGATTCAGGAAAAACTCGGCTCCCTTCTTGTCTATTGGCGCCTCCAGTTTTTCCCAGCCTTTCTGAGTGTCCTTCACCTCTTCGAGCACGTCCTCCACAACAAACCGAAAGTCTTCCGGAGACACACCCATGGCGCTACCGCTGTCGTTTTTGAGCGCCATGTCGCATGAACCGACGATCCCCTTGGGCCGCTCTTCACGGGGCCATGTGGCACGCGCCTGGTAGATCAGACGAGGGATATCAATCTTCATTGGGCAGGCATAGATGCAACGCTGGCACCCGGTGCAATACCACACCCAGTCCAACTTCGTTGCCTCCTCTTCCAGACCTAAAAGAATCATTCTCAAGAATTTTCTGGGGTCCATATTGTCAAGACCCGTAGCAGGACAGCCTGCGGCACAGGTCCCGCACGTGAAGCAGAGGTCTAAATTACCCCCTTCCGGTATGAGCTCCATCGCTTTCTTTTTAAACTCTCCTCCTGTCTTACCGAGTTCTATTGCTTCTTCTGCCATAAGGATCTACCTCCATCTATAGATTCTGAGCCAGCACAACACCGGACTTGTCAGTTTCGACCATTTCTCCGGGCGTGCCCAGAAAGCTGGCATAATTCACTTCAACACCAAGTTTTTTTGCCGACCCCTCGATGATCGGCGGAAGCTGCGGTTGGGTCAAGAGGACAAGCAGATCAAAGGTCTCAGTCTTTTCGCTCCCGTCTGCCTCGTATTTTAGCTCAATGTCCTTGTTCTCACCGACCTCGGCAGCCTCAGCCACTATGCCATTGATAAAGCTGACGCCAGAAACCTTGTCAAGGTCGCTTCCGGCGTCCGCCTTAAAGGCGTCGATATCCGGCGAGACAAAACTGATTTCCACGCCGTCTATTTTCTTCTGGGCCATAATGGCCTCGTTCACAGCATAAAACAGGGCTGCGTCCCGGACCTTGTCATCAACACCACCAAAGGTCTGCGCAAACCCTATTTTCTTGGGGATCTCGCCGTCCTGTGGGCGGAAAATTAGGCCATTGCTTGGTCCTGTATCGGCGAGCATCCGCTCAACCTGAAGATCGGTTACAACGTTCATGTGCTTATTGCCGTAGTTTCCTCGTATGTGCACGATCTTTCGCTGCATGCCAGAGGTCAGGATAACTTCGTCCACTTCGAGGTCAAAATCCTCATCCTGCATCTCGAAGTTGATCGCCTCGGGCTTACACTCTGCCCAGCAAAGGGCACATCCGAGACACCTCCGGCAGGCCAGACACCGCTTGGCCTCGGCAACGGCCACCTCTTCAGAGAACCCGGTTTCCACTTCCTTCATGTTTCTCTCACGTTCTTCAACCGGAATCTCAGGCATCTCAGCGCGCTCGGCAGGGATGTCGGTGAAATCAATGATATATCTCCCCTTTTTCTCGTATATGTACATCTTACTTTTTCCCTCTCAGATATTTGTGAATAGATTCAGCCGCGGTCTTGCCGCCTGCGCAGGCCGCGATCGCAATGCCTGCTCCAGTGGCGGAATCACCCGAGGAAAAAACCCCTGGCACATTGGTTTCAAAGGTCTTGGGATTTACCTCAAAATTGAACTTCCTCCCGATATTGAACCCGTGCTTTTCCTCCACCACACTGGTGTCCGTGACCTGGCCAATGGCTGCAAAGAGGGTGTCAGCGTCCATGACAAATTCCGAACCTTCAATCGGCACAGGTCTTCGCCTACCGCTGGCATCCGGTTCGCCAAGCTCCATTTTCAAACATTGCATCCCCACGGCCTTGCCGCCCTTAACGACTACTTCCTGTGGAGCAACAAGAAAATGGAACTTGATCCCCTCGTGCTCAGCCGCGTCCACCTCCCACGGGCTTGCGGGCATCTCCTTACGGGTTCGACGATAGAGCAGATTGACCTCGTCAAAACCGACACGCAGGCTTGTCCTTGCAACGTCCATGGCCACGTTGCCGCCGCCAACCACGATGCACGTGCCCTTGTTGGGAATCTCATTGCCAAGTGCAGCATCCCTCAAGAACTTAACACCCTCAAAGACGCCTTCGGCGTCCTCGTTCTTGACCCGCATGCTCATACCCAGATGCGCGCCAATGGCGAGGAGGACCGCATCATAGTCCTTTCGTATATCATCAAAGCTGATGTCCTTTCCAATCCGGACACCGCACTTGATCTCCACGCCGTGTTTTTCGACAAATTCAACATCCTTGGCCAGAATCGCCTTGGGAAGTCGGTATTCGGGAATACCTACCAGAAACATTCCGCCGCATGCGGGAAGGGCCTCAAAAACCGTGATATTATTCTGATATCCGAGCAACGCCAGGTGGTAGGCACAGGTCAGGCCGCTGGGGCCCCCTCCGATAATGGCAATCTTCTCAGGATAGGTTTCCTCGGGAAGGGTGATCGGGGGCTCGACATCGTTATAAACCTCGTGGTCGGCCACATAACGCTTCAGAAAGCAGATGCTGATCGGCTCATCCTTGTACCCGCGGTTGCACTCGAACTCGCACGGATGGGGACACACACGGCCTATGCTCAACGGAAAGGGGAGCTTCTTTCGGATGGTGGCAAGCGATTCGGCATACTTCCCGTCTGCAATGTAGCCCACATATGTCCTGATATCTAAATTGATCGGACAGGTCCGCTGGCAAACTGGCATGTCCTCCTTAAAGACATTGTAGCTGCCCGAACCGAAATTGAAATAGTCCACGGCCGTACGCCACTCCAGGCTTTCATTGTAGTCGTCATACATATGGATCGGGCATACCTTGATACACTCCCCACAGTCATCACATTTCTCACGGTCAACCCGGGGGGTCCGACGGTGGATCTTGACCTTAAAATTGCCGTTTTCCCCCACCAGCGATCGAACCTCGGCGCTATCTATGACCTGTATCGCATTGTTTTCTTTTACTGCTGCCAAATCAGGCGCCGTGAAGAAATCACCATCACTTATTATTCTGTCCTGCGGAATCCTCTCCCCGCCAATGCTGGGAAGGTCTTCCACCATAAAGACCTTATTGCCAGCATCGGCCTGAGCCAATGCCGCCTTAACGCCCGCAACACCGCCGCCAACGATCAATACATTTTTTTCAGCCACTTTTTATCCCTCTTGTTCAACGTATTTATATAAAGGTGTATGATCCTTTACACTCTCCATCTCCAAAAAGCCCCGCCGCTTCAAACCGAGCACGTATTTCAAGGTCTCCGGAGCAGGAATTTCAAGCTCCTTCGCCAGCTCCTTGACCGAGGCCGGTTTATTCTGTAAAGCTGCCAGAATGGAATGGGTGGCCATCTCGTCAACAACTATGCCGCCTAAGGTCCGGTTTATCTCGTGCTCGGTAAAAACCTCCTGATATTTATTGCCAGTATCAATAAAGACCGGCTTCTTGCCCACGACCCAGCGTAGTTTCGGACCTGCAAGGGCAGTTCTGGCAATCTCAAGTTTTTCCCTTAGCTTAGGCAAGGGCACCCGGTCAGCCTCGCCCCCGAGAGGGCCGAGCTCTCTTATTTCTGCGGAGAAATCCGTAACGTGTTTTACAAACAGCTCACTCTCTGCCGAAGAGAGGTTACGAAATGACAGCCGTCCTGGATTCATTCCTGCATAAGCGAGCATTTCCTTGGTCATGTTTATCTTGTGCCTGGCGTTAAAATTGCCGCTCACATAGTGACATTCGCCAAAAAGACACCCGAGCACCAACAACCCGTCGAGGCCATGAACAAAGGCATCCGCCATCACCGCAGGGTCCATCCTGCCCGTGCACATTATTCGAATGACCCTGATATCCGTTGTGTATTGCATCCTGGACACGCCAGCGAGGTCTGCTGCTGAGTAACCTCACCATGTGCAGCAAAAGGCCAATATCTTTGGGGTAAAATCTTCTCCCATCAGGGATACCTCCTTATTATCAGGTTATCGTCTACGGTCTATCGGTTGCGCCGCTCGTTACGTCTGACTATTCGTTTATCGTTGTTCGGTTGCGCTGCTCGAAACGTCTAATGGTTGACAGTTACCGAAACGAGCTGCCCAACCGCAACCCTTGGACGAATATTTACGTTAGGCTGCCATAAAACTGTGTATCTGGGCTTCCATCTGATAGTCCGTAAATGAGTTAATGCTAAGGGCGTGTCGATAGCAGGTGGCAGCACACACACCGCACCCCTTGCACGCCACGGTTATGATATTAACCTTGCGGCCTTCGTCGGTGTCCCTTATCTCCAAAGCGTTGTAAGGACAAAGCGCCACACAGAGGCCGCACCCGCGACAGGCATCCTTGTTAACCAAAGTCGTTACAATCGGTTCAATCTTCACCTCACCCTGTGACAACGGAATAGAGGCGCGGGACACCGCCCCCAGGGCCTGCATAATGCTCTCACGAACATCCTTTGGATAGTGTGCGCTGCCACAGATAAAAATGCCATCAGTTCCACAATCAAGCGGCCTCAGCTTCACATGGGCCTCAAGGAAAAACTTGTTTTGGTCCAGGCCTGCCCTGAAGAGGTTGCCGATCTTAACCCCGTCTTCAGTACCTACCAGCGGCGTTGACAGCACCACCATCTCCTGTGGAATTTCGAGCTCTTTGCCCATCAGGTGGTGGAAAACGGTCACCTTGTTCTCCTCCACCACAGGTGGCCGTTCAGGGTCATACTTGACAAATCGGACACCGAGCTCTTTTGCCTTGCGAAGCTGGTCTTCGTTTTCGACCCCGTACATCATTAGGTCTCGATAGAGGATATGAACCTTCGCCTCTGGATTCCTCTCCTTGATCAGGATGGCATTCTTGATACCGATCGCACAGCATATACGGGAGCAATATCGTCTCTCCGGGCTTCTTGCGCCAACGCACTGGATTATTACCACATTGTTCGCATCGACCTTGCCGGCCTTGAATCTCTCCTCCAGTTCCCACTGGGTAATCACCTTGTCGCCATCATATTGATACATACCCTCTGGCACGAGGTTCCCCGCGCCAGTGGCTATAATGACCACACCCAGCCTGACATATTTGCTCGTGCCATTGGCGCTAAAGGTTATATCAAACTTGCCGATAAAACCTTCTACCTTTTCAATGGTGGCGCCTGTGTATATCTCAATATTGGGGTTATCTTCGGCCTCTTTGATCTTGGCGTTTATGACCTCAGATGCGTCCAAATCCATTGGAGCGAGCCTGTACAAAGAGCGGAGCATGCCTCCCAGCTCTTTTTCCTTTTCTAAGAGTATCACCGGAAAGCCCCTGTTACCCAGAGATATAGCGGCTGTGAGACCGGCGATCCCGCCTCCAATCACCAGCGCCCTTACCTCCACCTCTGATGTAATGATTTCCTGGGGTTCAAGAAGCGCGGCCTTGGCAGCCCCCATGCGAATCAGATCCCTGGCCTTGTCCATGGACGATTCGGCCTGCGCTTTATCCTGGTGGACCCAGGAACACTGGTCTCTGATGTTGACCATTTCAAAGAAATAAGGGTTCATCCCCGCCTCCCCGCAAACCGACCGGAAAAGAGGCTCGTGGGTACGGGGCGAACAGGAGGCGACTACAACCCGATTCAGGTTGTGCTCCTTGATCCCCTTCTTGATTTCTTCGAGACCCGCGTCTGCACAAGTGTAAAGATTCCAAGGGGCATACACGACGTTGGGCAGCGTCGAGGCATATTCAGCCAATCCCTCTACATCCAGACTGCCCGCGATATTGCTGCCGCACTTACAGACAAAAACGCCTATTCTGAGTTCTTCTTTTTCCAATGTGATTCTCCCTATTCAATCATCAATCCAAAGATTCATTTTCCCGCAACGACCTCAGCGGCCCGGGAAGCCGCACTGCTCGCCTGGGCTACCGACTCCGGTATGTCCATCGGCCGCTGGGCGCACCCGCACACGAAGATGCCGGGCACGGTGGTATCCAGAGGATTGAGCAGATCTGTCTTGAAAAACCTGTTTTCGTCCAGCTCCACGCCAACCATCTCAGCCATCTTTTCTATCCCTTTTGGGGCTTCACACGCTATAGCCAGTATAGCCAGGTCAACTGTCATGCTCTTTGGGGTCTGAGAAGTGGTCTCTTCGTACCAGATAATCGGGTTTTCGTTTTCATCCTGGGTAATTTCAGCAACACGCCCACGAATATAATGAAGACCAACATCTTCTGCCCCTCGGACCTTGTATTCCTCAAAGCCCTTGCCAACCGTGCGCAGGTCCATGTTGAAGATATACGCCTCGGTCCTGGCGTCATGGTCTTTGGCCATCATCGCCTCTTTAAGGCTATGCATGCAGCAATAACTTGAACAATACTTATTGTAGCGAAAATCCCGAGACCCCACACACTGGATAAAGGCGAGCCTTGTGGCGATATCAAACTTTTCGGCCTTGGCTTTGAGTTCCTCTAATTTCTTGGTCGCCTC
>DAOVOU010000038.1 GCA_030629475.1 Desulfobacterales bacterium
ATATGATACGAACAGCTCTGATCACAGCCTGGGTTGTTTTGATCACTCTCATTTGTGCTCTGGCTGCCATCATTATATCATTTTTAAGAAAGGGCGGTAATTACGCTCACTTCGTGGGAAGGTTCTGGGCAAGGTCTATTGTCTTTGTAAGCCGTGTCAAGGTATCGGTTCAAGGATTGGAACACATCGATCCCAGTGCCGCTTACGTTTTTATGGCCAATCACCAGAGCATGTTCGATATCCCGGCCCTCCTCGGGTATTTGCCGGTTCAGTTCCGATGGCTGGCCAAGATGGAGCTCTTTCAGATCCCTGTTTTTGGGTATTCAATGGCGCGTGTGGGCTATATCAGTATTGACCGGTCTAATCGAAAAGCGGCTTATAAAAGCCTTCAGGAGGCAGCTCAAAAGATTGCCCAGGGGGTTTCAGTAGTGGTCTTTCCGGAGGGGACGCGGAGCCCGGATGGTCAGATCAAGCCATTCAAAGGGGGTGGTTTTTACCTGGCCATTCGCTCGGGACGACCGATTGTACCTGTTGTGATTTTTGGGAGTCACGATATCATGCCGAAAAGGAGATTTCGCATAAGCCCCGGTCGAATTGTCATCAGTATTAACCCGCCCATTGAGACGATGCCTTACAACAACAAAACCAAGGAACTTCTGATGGAATCGGTCAGGTCTACAATGAAAAGAGACCTGGAGAAGATGAGGGCTGGAGGCACGAGATAAGAGATGCGCAAGGAAATTTTTGGGGTTGTGCTCGTATTTGCGCTTATACTGACGGCTGTAAGCCTCCTTTCTTACAATCCGTTGGATACGTGTATTAATCGTGCCGGGGCTTCAGCCGATGTCCGGAACCTGTTTGGACCGGTAGGCGCCCACGTGGCTGGTTTTCTCATCTATCTCTTTGGGCTGGGCGCCTTCTGGATACCCATCCTCTTGCTGATTATCAGTCTCTACACGTTCAAGGAGTACGCCAAGGGGTTAATCATAGTGGCTGTTGTGGGTGGCCTGCTGTTAGCGATTACGACCGGTGGGCTTTTGTCGATGCATCAAAGCCACTATCTGGTCTTTGGAAAGCGGTTTTCGAGCGGCGGGATTCTGGGAATCCCCCTGGCCAAAACTGTCGTGAAGTATACCAACAGGACCGGGGGACTCATTTTTCTTTTCACTATCTGGACCATCGCCTTCGTCATGACTACCCGACTATCACTTGTTGCCCTGTTCAAATCGTTTACCGGGGTCTGTGCCGGGGTATCCAGCCGGGCAAGTACTGCCTGGATCATCTGGAGAGAGCGCCGCAACAAGGCCAGGAGACGCACTGAGGCAAGATACAAGCATTCGCCCACAAATAAAGTTTCTGTAAAAATCGTAGGACCCGGCCGGAAGCAAGTCAAGGAAGTCCCGGCTGGCCGACAGAAAGTTTTTGAATTCATGGCTGCGGGCCAGGGGTTGAGGCTCCCGCCCATAGACCTGCTGGAGGACTCTAAGGCAGAGGTCAAGCCGACGGATCACGAAAGCCTCCAGATGCAGTCGAGGCTCCTGGAAAAGAAGCTGGGCGATTTTGATGTATCAGGCAAAGTGTTGGCTGTGTCCCCCGGGCCGGTCGTTACAATGTACGAGTACGAGCCTGCACCTGGTATTAAGATTAACAAGGTGGTGAGCTTGGCAGATGATCTGGCCATGGCCCTTCGGGCTACCAGCATTCGTATTGTGGCGCCCATTCCGGGCAAATCAGTCATCGGCATAGAGGTTGCAAATGCAAACAGGGAACCCGTAAGGATAGAAGATATCATTGCCTCTGATGCCTTTCATCATTCGAAGTCCAGGTTAACCCTTGCCCTGGGCAAAGACATCATGGGCAATCCGGTTGTAACCGATTTGGCAAAGATGCCTCACCTTTTGATCGCCGGTGCCACGGGATCCGGCAAGAGTGTGGCCCTAAACGCCATGATCTGCAGTATGCTCTACAAGGCAACCCCTGATGATGTAAAACTCGTACTAATCGACCCAAAGCGTATCGAGCTATCTGCCTACGAAGGTATCCCGCACATGATCACACCCGTGGTTGTGGATGCCAGGAAGGCAACCCAGGCCTTACACTGGGCAGTTCGTGAGATGGAACGACGTTATACTCTCATGGCCGAAAAGAGTGTGCGTAACATAAACCAGTACCATCAAAAGTTGGCCAAAGAGATGGCCATCCTCAAACAGACCAAGGGACCAGGGGATAGACCGGCGCTTGAGACTGAGAATACACCTGAAGGGCTCCCCTTCATTGTGATTGTCATTGACGAACTGGCCGACCTCATGCTGGTAGCTTCCAGAGACGTGGAATTAGCCCTGACGCGGCTGGCCCAGATGGCTCGCGCGGCCGGCATTCACCTGTTGATTGCTACCCAGAGGCCTTCGGTGGATGTCTTAACCGGCACCATAAAGGCCAACTTCCCGACCAGGGTCTCCTTTCAGGTTTCTTCGAGGACGGACTCCAGGACCATCTTGGATGCTAACGGTGCCGAGACTCTCCTTGGAAACGGCGACATGCTCTTGCTCCCCCCGGGTACTGCCAAGTTGCAGCGTATCCACGGAGCTTACATTTCGGGGGTCGAGATCCGCAGGATCACAGAATTTTTGAAGAACCAACAAGAACCGGTTTATGACGAAGAGATCCTTAGGGCCAGGTCTCAGGACGAGGATGAGAAGGGTGAAGATGAATACGACGAAAAATACGATGAGGCTGTTGCTCTGGTCACCGAGACCCGGCAGGCTTCCATCTCAATGATTCAGCGTCGTCTCAGGGTAGGGTATAATCGAGCGGCCCGAATGATCGAAATGATGGAACGTGATGGCGTGGTGGGGCCCTCTGACGGAAGCAAGCCTCGAGATGTGCTGGTCAAGGGATATGGGGATTCATAAATAAAGAAAGAGTGAGCTAAAGTGCCTAAAGTGCCTAAAGTGCCTAAAGTGCCTAAAGTGCCTAAAGTGCCTAAAGTTGGCTAAAGGCATTAGGCATACAATTCGAGAGCTTTTCGTCCTTAAATTTTAGGCACTTTAGTTCACTTTAATTCCTTAGTTCTAGAATTCGTGTTTTTCCTGGCAGAAATAAATCCGAATATCGAATGTCGAAATCCGTACTGTTTTCAAGGCGCAAGCCGCAAACAAATTCAAAACTCGAATTTCCAAATGTTCAAAACAGCGCGGTTTTTTGTGGAATACGATTTCTTATGTTTCGGTCATTTGAGCTTTAGAAATTCGGTCATTGTTTCGAATTTCGATATTCGAATTTCGTATTTTCCGGCTTGTCCGGGTTAGGCACTTAAAATGAAAAAGACTATGATTCGACATTTGCTTACATGTATTGTTTTGTTTGGTCCCTGGCACAACACATGCTGGGGCCTGGGGGCGGCCGACATCCTGGACCGGGTCCAGCAACGATATGCAGCAGGCGATTTTGAGGCTGATTTCGTCCAGGAGTCGCATTTGAAGGCGATGGGCATGGTTGACACAGCCCAAGGTCACCTTTATTTTGGCCGTCCTGGCATGATGCGTTGGCACTATAAGACTCCAGAGGAATATCTCATTATAACGGATGGAGATACGGTCTGGATCTACAGGCCAGAGGAAAACCAGGTTATGCTGGGTCGGTCTGTGGACTATTTTGGCAGCAAAGAGGGTGCAGACTTCTTTACGAAACCCGGGGAACTTACCAGGGAATTCATCCTGGAACTCGCGCCCAAAGAGCTTCAGGAAAAAAACTATTATGTCTTAAGGCTTGTTCCCAGGACAGAGCGACCCAGCCTGGCCGAGCTTTACTTGTTCATCTCAAAAGAGACCTTTGACATCGTAAAATCGGTTACCTGCAATCCCTTTGGTGACAAAACAACTATCCGGTTTGACAGCTATAGGTTTGACCGGGGGCTAAATTCCTCCTTGTTTATATTTCAGATCCCGAATGGCGCAGAAGTGCTGCAGCTTCAAGGTGAACAAGAAAATGACAAATGACAAATGACAAATTAGTTGCACAGGAGATCAGGGCGCTTCTAAAGGAGCGCAATGCTATTTTACTCGTCCACAACTATCAACGGCCAGAGATTCAGGACATTGCCGACCTGACCGGGGATTCCCTTGAGCTGAGCATCAAGGCATCCAAGACCGATGCGGATGTGATCGTTTTCTGCGGGGTGCACTTCATGGCCGAGACCGCTTCCATCGTATCACCAGACAAGATAGTGCTGATACCTCGCCTGGACGCGGGATGTCCTATGGCTGACATGATCACACCTGAAGCCCTCACGGCGAAGCTGGCCGAATTGGGAGAGATACCAGTGGTTACCTATGTCAATTCCCCTGCCTCGGTCAAAGCTCATTCTACTATCTGCTGCACTTCGGCCAATGCGGTCGCTGTCGTGAACAGCTTAGCAGAAGATGAAATCTTGATGACCCCGGATCGGAACCTTTGTCAGTATGCAGCTTCCAAAAGCGCTAAAAGGATTCATTGCTGGGATGGATATTGCCCGATTCACGAGCGCTTAAGTGCCGAAGAGGTTCTGAATGCAAAGGCCGCCCATCCTGAGGCCCTTTTTATGGCCCACCCGGAATGCCGGCCCGAGGTGTTGGCTCTGGCCGATGCGGCATTAAGTACGTCCGGGATGCTCGATTTTGCCAAACACTCTGATAATCAGTCCTTCATCGTAGGCACCGAAGAGGGGCTTGTCTATCCGCTCCAGAAGGCAAACCCAAATAAGTCGTTCTACAGGGTTTCTGAATACATGGTATGTGAAGACATGAAGCGGACCACACTTGGCGATGTGCTGAGGGCCATAACCAATATGACCTACGAGGTGAAGGTGCCGGAAAAGATGCGCATACCCGCCTCCAAGGCGGTGGAACGTATGCTCCAACTTAGTTCGCTTCGCTCACAATTGGTCGAGTAGTTGAGTAGTTAAGTCGTAGGAATTTCAATAGGTTGTAGAAATTTCGAGACGTGAAATTATTGCCGGGTAATGGGGGCTGAGGGTCTATATCGGCAGGTGCTTGGTTAGTATGTACTGTTCATAATCATCGGCGGACATGAGCATGTCTAGATCATACAAGGAAAACAGCTTGGCCCGGATGATCCAGCCTTGGTTGTAAGGTGAGTAACTGATCAATGCGGGGTTGTCAATAACCTCCCGGTTGACTGAAACAACCCGGCCACAGACTGGGGCGTAGAGATCGTTAAAGAGCCTGCCACACTCCACATTTGCAAAGCACTCACATGTCATAATCTCATCACCCTCGTTGGGGAGTTCCACATAATTGAGTTTTCCAAATTGCAACTGGGCAAAATCGGTTATACCGAGGGTGACTGTGTGGTTCTCTTCATATCGGACCCAAATATGGTCCTCAGAGTACCGTAGTTCATCCAGTACTAGCAAAGCAGCCTCCCTCTTCTCTTTGCCCGTATTGTATTAACTACCGTGCCTATATACTAAAAAAGAATCGCTTTGCAAGTACTTTTTTCAAAAAAATGCCAGATAACTTAAACGCCTCGCGCAGGAATTTCCTTTTTCGCTTTGAGCTATCAGCTTTGAGCTTTCAGCTAATTTAAACCTATGCTTTACCTATTTGCTCGAGTGTCTTGTCAGCAATGTCAAAATTCGAGTAGACCTTCTGGACATCGTCTGAGTCTTCTAAGCTGTCCATGAGCCGAAGCATCTGTTCGGCCTGTTTATCTTCCAGTTTGACTGTGCTCTTGGGTACCATGGTGATCTCGGCAAGCAAGTAGCGCATGTTTATTTCATCCAGCGCCTTTTTCACCGCTTCGAAATCCTCTGGGGACGTGATGACCTCAAAGGTGCTTTCTTCATCCCGGATATCCTCTGCCCCGGCATCCAGGACCGCCTCCATGAGCGCCTCCTCATCTGTGTCACCCTTTTCAAATACAAACATGCCTTTTTTTTCAAACATCCAGGCTACGCACCCGGCCTCACCCAGTCCCCCTCCGGATTTGCTGAAGATGTAGCGGATATCAGCCACCGTGCGCTTTTTGTTATCGGTCAAGGATTCCACCAAAACCGCCGCCCCACCAGGACCGTATCCTTCATAATAGACCTCTTCATAGGCAACCCCCTCCAGTTCCCCGGTTCCCTTCTTCATGGCCCTTTCAATGTTGTCTTTGGGCATATTCTCTGCCTTGGCTGCTGCAATGGCTGTGCGCAGCCGCGGGTTGGCATCCGCATTGCCCCCCCCCATGCGTGCAGCCACGGTGACCTCTTTGATCAGCTTCGTAAACACCTTGCCCCGCCTGGCGTCTGTTACACCCTTCTTGTGCTTAATTGAACTCCACTTTGAATGCCCAGACATGCTGCCTCCCGTAGCATTTCGGATTTCGGATTGGGGCGAAGCCCCTAAGTTTTTCCCAATCCAACAATATAGATTTCCTTGCTTGCCTTTCTGCTTGATTTTGGCTTGAAGTGCACAACCCGGCCAAAGGATCTTCTGACCTTGTCTGAAAAGGCTTTGAAGTCAGAGCCGTGAAAAATCTTGCAGACAAAGGCCCCTCCTGGCCTCAGCACACGGGCCAAAATGGCTAAGGCTGATTCACTCAGTTGAAGCGACCTCTGCGCATCCACGAACTTGCTCCCTGTAGTAGATGGGGCCATATCGCTTAAAACTGTTTCGAAATTTGTCCCAACGGCTTCCAGAAATGACTCGTCCCAGGCAAACACATCATACTGTACGAAGCGGACATTGGACGGGAGCCGAAGCGCAAGCGGGGTTATGTCCACTCCAACAACGAGACCTCTATCTCCCACAACCTTTGAGGCAAATAGCAGCCACGAGCCCGGGCAACAGCCCAGATCAAGGACTCTGCCTCCTCTTTTCAGGATGCCAAATCTCTTTTGAATCTCCTCAAGCTTGTAAACGGATCGCGCCGGATATCGTTCCTCACGAGCACGTCTTGCATAATAGTCATACCAAGGATCAGGTTTCACCACGGGATATATTAGCAGCAAATATCGGTTTTTCAAGTCATAAAATCACTCCGTGATTTTATCAGAACAACAATTCAACTAACTCTGAGATTCCCTGCACCCCGACTATCTCGATATCGGCCAGCCCCTTGAGGTGCTTCAGATTGTTTCGGGGAAGGAGACACCGGCTAAAACCCATTTTTTGCGCCTCGTGCACCCTCGGCTCCGCTTGACTAATTCCACGAACTTCCCCGGTTAGCCCAATTTCGCCAAAGACGAGAGTAGACTCCTTGACAGGTTTATCAAAGAAACTCGAAGCAATAGCCGAGACAATCCCAAGATCTACAGCAGGCTCCTCCACCTTTACGCCGCCGGTCACATTGACAAAGATGTCTTGATTCATTAACTGCAGACCAAGTTTTTTTTCCATGACAGCGACAAGCAGAGAAACCCTCTTGTAGTCTACACCCAGGACAGTTCGCTGTGGGGTGCCAAAACTGGCTCGGCCAACAAGGGCCTGGAGTTCAAGCAATATGGGCCTGGAGCCTTCGATGCTGGCTGTTACTACAGAACCAGGGACAAGAGATCGGCGTTGAGACACGAATATTGCAGAAGGATTCACAACTTCACAAAGACCGTTATCCCTCATCTCGAACACGCCAATCTCGTTGGTGGAACCAAAGCGGTTCTTGACCGCACGAAGTATGCGAAAGATGTTATTCTGCTCACCCTCAAAATAGAGTACTGTATCGACTATATGTTCCAGGAGCCGGGGACCTGCAATGGCACCATCTTTGGTGACGTGTCCTACCAGGAAAATCGGAATTCCGGTCCGCTTTGCCAGGTGCATGAGGTGCATCGTCGCCTCCCGCACCTGGCTGACGCTACCAGGGGCAGAGGTCAATTCAGGGGTAAACACGGTTTGAATCGAATCCACAACCATTACAGTCGGAACCATTTCATCGGCCACGGCTCTGATCGATTCGAGCGCGACCTCTGATACTACCCATAGATCGTCCGAACCAGTGCCGAGGCGGTCGCTTCGAAGCTTGATCTGCTCAAGGGATTCCTCGCCGGAGATGTAGAGTACCTTGTGCTTGCCGTCCGCAAGCCGGTGCAAGACCTGGAGCATCAGTGTGGACTTGCCAATGCCCGGATCTCCTCCTACCAGTATAAGGGACCCGGGAACCAGCCCGCCCCCCAGCACTCTGTCAAATTCCTGTATACCGGTCATGATGCGCCTTTGCTGATTCATTTCTACTGAGTCGATCGGAACAGGTCGAGACTGCCGGGCGGGAGCCGAACGGCCGGGCGCAAGGGTGGGGCTCTCCCTTTCCTCCACCAGGCTATTCCATTCGCCACACTCAGGGCATTTACCCATCCATTTGAGTGATTGATAGCCACAACCCTGACATACAAAGATCGTTTTGCTTGCCTTGTTAGTTTTCAATTCACTATCCGGTGTCCAGAAACGAAGTGCATCTTTTCAAGCCGTCAGGCGCAACCTTGCGGCAAACCAGTAGACAGTACCAAGCATCCGGTCAGCTCTAAGGGCGCAAAGTTCGGTGCAAGATAGCATGAACTTCGGTGCAAGAGAAACGAAATCTCGCTGGATGCCCATGGGAGCCGACCTGTGTCGATCCTTTGACAAGGCGATTGGGGCGCTCAAAGAGGCAAAGCATAAGTCTCAGACATGCTTTAAAAAAGCGCTAAGAAGAAGGTTTTGTTTGACAATCTTTGCCAAACAACGTAATCTATGCACAAAAAAACAAGCACAAACTGGCACGGCCTCTGGCCCGTGGGGCCTGCGCCCCGGAGGGCTCGTATGAGCTTTCCGAGCCGTAGGCTCTACAAGCCGGAGGCCTACGGCTCGGAGAGAGGTATGAATGGGAAGAGATGCTTTGAATAAGATTGCTGTCATCGGTATGGGTTATGTGGGTATACCGGTAGCTGCCCTTCTTGCAGACCAAGAAGGGATGGATGTCACCGGTCTCCAGAGGCGTTCTCAGCGCTCGGGATGGAAAATAGATGTTCTAAATGCAGGCAAGTCTCCCATTGAAGGCGAGGAGCCCGGGCTGGACGACTTGATCAGCCGGGTTGTGAAAAAGGGCAGCTTCCGTGTGAGCGACGATTTTTCGGTCATCAAACATATGGACATCGTACTGATCGATGTGCAAACCCCTACTGATGGCGCGGATCACATGCCAAGGTATCTTTCCCTTAAAGAGGTCTCAAGGCACGTAGGAACCTATATGAAAAAGGGGACCCTGGTGGTGATCGAGTCAACAGTGGCGCCTGGCACAACCCAGTTTGTTCTACAGCCCATACTCGAACGAAAATCCGGATTCAAAGCAGGCCGCGATTTTTGCCTGGCTTATTCCTATGAGCGGGTCATGCCCGGTCGTCTCCTTGATTATATAATAAACCTTCCCAGGATCGTGGGGGGCGTCAACAAAAAGAGCTGCGACAAGGCCGTTGAGATGTATAAGAAAATCGTCAAGGCCAAGATCCTTCCCACGGATATCCTGACAGCCGAAACCTCAAAGACAATCGAGAATGCCTATCGAGACGTGAACATAGCCTTTGCCAATGAGACGGCAATGGTGTGTGAAAGCCTGGGGATTGATGTGTACGAGGTACGCGATCTGATCAATTCCCGGGCTGAGCGCCATATGCACGTACCAGGGATTGGCGTGGGTGGACACTGCCTTCCGAAAGATACCTGGCTTCTAAATTACGGGGTCAAGAAGTACGGCAAATTCCCTATCAATCCCGAGTTCGTTCAGCTAGCCAGAAAAATCAATGATTTTATGCCTATCCGTGCCACAGAGATGATTAGGGAAGCTCTTGCATCCAGGAAAATCGCCCTCAGGGATGCCAAGATTGCCCTGTTGGGTGTGGCCTATCTTGAAGACTCTGACGATGTCAGAAATACCCCTGCCTACGACCTCATCCGGGAGTTGGAGGCATACGGCGCTGAGGTTGTGGCCCATGATCCGTATGTGCGCACCTTTCCTGAGGCCGAACTGAGCCGCGATTTGGATCATGTGATAAAACGAGCTGACTGCATAGTGATTGCCACAAAGCATAAACCTTACTTCAAACTAAATCTAAAGAAGATAAAATCACTGATGCGTACGCCCATTATTGTTGACGGGCGCAACGTTTTGGATCGGGCCAAGGCTGAAAAGGCGGGCTTTCTATATAAAGGAATCGGCAAAGGGTAA
>DAOVOU010000126.1 GCA_030629475.1 Desulfobacterales bacterium
CCGTGGCCTTAGCGGCAAGGCTTACGGGGAAGAAAATAGTTATCCATGAGCAGAACATTCTGCCAGGTTTGACTAACCGGATACTCGGCCGTTTTGCTGACCGGATATTCATCTCCTTCCCGGATAACCTTGGCATATTCAGGCCCTCAAGGACGGTAATTACAGGAAACCCTGTACGCCGTGAACTCCTTGCACACAAATTGGACGGGAAGGCAAACGGGCAATTTACGGTCCTGGTACTGGGTGGGAGCCAGGGGGCCCATGCTGTAAACTGCGCGGTGGTTGAGACCCTTGATCGTTTGAAGAAGCCGGCGGAGATCACTTTTATTCATCAGACCGGGACCAAGGATGCGGCATGGGTTTCAGACGCCTATGAGAGACGGGACATCAAGGCCACGGTGGAGCCATTCTTTGTGGACATGGCTGGTCCATACAGCTCGGCCGACCTGGTCATATGCAGGGCTGGGGCCACGACTGTGTCAGAATTAATGGCCCTGGGCAAGCCTGCCATTTTCATCCCATTCCCGTTTGCGGCCAATAACCATCAGGAGCTAAATGCCCGGTACGTGGCCGATGCAGGCGGGGCAGAGGTCATCCTGGAAAAGGATTTGAATGGCGCTGTCCTGGCCGACAGACTCGATCATTATGCGTCGCACCCTGAGTCCCTGCAGGATATGGCAAAGCGGACATTGTCTCTTGCACGCCCTGATGCTGCGGACGTTATTGTAGAGGAATGTCGTAGGTTGGTGGTCATTGGTCATTAGTCATTAGTCATTGGATACTGGATACTCGATACTCGATACTGGATACTGGATACTGGATACTGGATACTGAGGGCTGGATGAATCGAATGCGGAGTGCGGAATGCGGAATGCGGAATGTTAAGATGGAAGATGCTCGTTTCACCTTCTTCTAATTCCGCATTCCGAAATCCGAAATCCGAAATCGAAAAATGTATCAAAAATCGTATCACATCCATTTTGTTGGGATCGGCGGGATTGGGATGAGCGGGATTGCGGAGCTTCTCCTGAATCTGGGGTATGAGGTAAGTGGCTCAGACCTGCGGTCCACTGACATTACCAGACGCCTGGTCCAACTCGGGGGAGCCGTATTTCAGGGCCATCGCCCGGAGCAGATTCAAGGGGCGGATGTGGTGGTGATCTCCTCAGCAGTGGGGGCGGACAACCCTGAAGTCGTGGCTGCCAAAGAGGCCATTGTTCCGGTTATCCCCAGGGCGGAGATGCTGGCAGAACTGATGCGGCTCAAGTACAGTATCGCCGTTGCTGGTGCCCATGGCAAAACCACAACGACCTGGATGATTGCTTCGGTTCTTGACCACGGAGGACTCGACCCTACGGTAGTCATCGGCGGGAAACTCGGCAGCCTGGGAACCAATGCCCGCCTCGGCCAAGGGGAGTTTATCGTAGCTGAAGCCGATGAAAGCGATGGCTCTTTCTTGAAACTTACCCCGACCATTGGTGTCGTAACGAACATTGACGCCGAACACCTGGACTTTTATGGGGATCTGAAAAAGATCAAAGAGGTGTTTCTTAATTTTATCAACAAGGTCCCCTTCTATGGCATGACCGTGCTCTGTTTGGACAATGAGGGGATTCAGGACCTGATCCCGAAGATTGAGAAACGCTTCACTACGTATGGCATGACGTCCCAGGCAGATTATCAGGCGAAAGACGTGGCCTTTGAAGGCATGAAAAGCCGATACCGTATAACCTACCGAGGTGAAGCTCTTGGTATCGTAGATGTGAATCTTCCCGGCATTTACAATGTGTATAACTCCATGGCCAGCATTGCCATTGGTATGGAACTCGGGATTCCCTTTGATACTATGCTGCGTGCGCTCAAAGATATTGAAGGGGTCCAGCGCAGGCTCCAGGTAAAGGGGACTGCACGTGGGGTAACCGTAGTTGACGACTACGGACACCACCCAACTGAGATCAGACTGACGCTCCAGGCGGTGCACCAGTGCTGGCCAGATCGCCGGATTGTTGTGGTGTTTCAGCCTCATCGGTACTCACGGACCGAAGCGCTCTTTGACGATTTTACGCGGGCCTTTTACCAGGCAGACAGCCTTGTAGTGCTCCCCATCTATCCGGCAGGCGAGGCCCCGATAGAAAACGTAGACGGCCAGAGCCTCTGCGAGGGGATTCATGTGCACGGCCACAAAGATGTTGTCTTTCATGATGGGCAGGATGCAGCCATAGCCCATTTGAAGAAAACCTTGAGGCAAGGGGATGTGCTATTGACCCTCGGGGCAGGGAATGTCTGGCAGGTGGGAGAGAGGTTTCTTGATAAATAAATCAGACAAAAACTGGCTCACAGAGCATTTTGGTGCGCACGTCTTATTTAATGAACCGATGTGGCGTCACACGACTTTCAGGATCGGAGGACCTGTGGACGCCCTGATCACCGTGAAGACCCAGCAAGAGATAAAGGATCTGGCTGTGTGGGCTCGGGACAGAGGCCACCCCATCATGATCCTCGGGGCAGGAAGCAACCTCTTGGTTCGGGACGGGGGTGTGCGAGGCCTCGTGCTCAAGCTGGCCGATGACTTTGAGGCCATTCACCTATCACCCAGGATTAATGGCAGCAGCGCCATGATAACAGCGGGAGCAGCAGTCCTGGTTCGCCGACTCGGCAAATATGCCCTCGACCAGAGGCTGGCCGGGCTTAACTTTGCACTCGGTATCCCTGGAGCCGTGGGTGGGGCGCTCAGAATGAACGCAGGGGCATGGGGAGGATGCATGGCCGATATCACATGCTCGATTAGGGTGCTCAACCGATATGGAGATATCTCGAGGATGATTCGGGACCAGCTTCGATTTTCGTACAGGGGGCTGGATCTGGAAAAAGGTACTATTATCTTAAGCGGCCAGTTCGAGCTAAGACACGGAGATCGGGAGGCCCTCCGAAAGGAGGCCATCCGCATGCAACAGAAGCGAAGGTTGAGTCAACCGCTCTCCCTTCCCAGTGCCGGCTCTGTGTTTAGAAACCCACCCGGGCAAAAGGCCGCTGGAAAGCTTATTGACCAGGCCGGCTTGAAAGGGCTTCGGGTTGGGGAAGCTGAGGTTTCAACCAAACATGCCAATTTCATTGTGAACAAGGGGCATGCCAGGGCTTCCGACGTGCTTGACCTGATAAGACAGATACAGGAAACCGTATTAGAACGGTTTGGCGTTAACTTAGAGCCGGAGGTGACAATCGTTGGATAAGAAGCAGGTTCGTAAAAACTATTATAAGAAAAGTCGGGCCCAAAGAAGAGAGCGAGTCATAAGGCGCCTTCTCATAGGCTTCAAGATCATGTTACTCGTGGGGGGCACGGTCGGAACAAGCCTCCTCCTTATACTGGCCTATGATGCCGTGACCCAGGGTTCCTACTTTGAGGCCCGGACGATCACCGTTCAGGGAAACCAGAGGTTTTCAAAGGAGACGATCCTGAAACAGGCCGGGCTGAAGCTACATGACAATATCCTTTCTGTTAATCTGAATACGCTTCGCTGCATGCTTATGGCCCATCCATGGATTGCCGCTGCCGAGGTCGAGCGGGAGTTGCCTGACGCGATTCATATTCGGGTAAAAGAACGGATCCCTATTGCCATAGTAGACCTGAACCGACCTGCCCTCCTGGCAAGGCACGAGCGGGCAGGCATTGCGGGCAGGCTCTTTTACGTGGACGAAGAGGGTGAAATCTTCAAACCGGTGGAGTCTTCGGATAAGGTGAGGGTGCCTGTGGTTACCGGTCTTGCCCTATCAGATATCGATTTCAACGATGAGTCGCGTTCCCGGGTGTTCAGGGCCGTTATAGAGGTGCTTCGCTTGAGCCGATTTTATCAGAACGTGATTTCCCTCCATGCCCTGGAACGTATTCACGTTGACAGGGAGACGGGATTGACCCTTTATGCCTCTTTTCATTTATGCGACCTGCCTGCCACGCCTGCCTTTGCCGCTAAGGCAGACAGGAGGCAACTGGCCGGCCGAAGCGCGGTGGCAATCAAGGTCGGTTTTGGGGACTACGGGTCAAAATACAGCCGACTTGGAGATATTGTTTCTTACTTGAAAAAGGAAAGAGGGTTCTTGAACCTTGAGTCCATCGATCTGAACGATTCGGATCGAGTGGTGGTCAGGCATTTCCTGGCAGGGCGGGCTGCAACACGCTCTGTCGCAGGGGGCCGCGACCGGAGGCCGAGCAGGCGAAAGGAGGTGTGAAGGTGCCGGGTGGTGGAGAACTGGTAGTAGGCCTGGATATCGGGACCACCAAGATTTGTGCAGTGGTGGGGGATGTAACGCGTGATGGGATCAACATTGCGGGAATTGGGACCCACCCATCTGTTGGGCTGCGCAAGGGCGTGGTTGTCAATATCGAATCGACCGTAGACTCTATTCAAAGAGCCGTAGAAGAAGCCGAGTTGATGGCAGGCTGCGAGATCAGATCGGTATACGCCGGGATTGCCGGAGGGCATATAAAGGGTTTCAACAGCCACGGAATCGTTGCCATAAAGGGAAATGAGGTCAGT
The DNA here is from genome assembly GCA_030629475.1 of Desulfobacterales bacterium. GTDB lineage: Bacteria > Desulfobacterota > Desulfobacteria > Desulfobacterales. Next base: position 4,533 of record DAOVOU010000126.1, read on the forward strand.
GAAAAGGACATGGAGCGCGTGATTGATGCAGCCAGGGCGTTGGCTATTCCCATGGACCGTGAGGTGATTCATGTGCTGCCCCAGGAGTATATCGTGGATGAGCAGGATGCAATTCAGGCCCCCCTTGGTATGTCAGGGGTTCGCTTGGAGGCCAAGGTCCACATTGTGACCGGAGCCGTGGCATCTGCGCAAAACATTATCAAGTGTGCAAACCGGGCCGGGCTTGATGTGTGCGATATTGTCCTTCAATCTCTTGCGTCGAGTGAAGCCGCGCTGAGCGAAGAGGAAAAGGCTCTGGGTGCGGCCCTGATTGATTTTGGAGGGGGGACCACAGACCTGGCGATCTTCAAGAGCAATAGCATCAAACACACCTCAGTGCTGGCTCTGGGGGGAAACAATCTCACCCATGACATCTCTGTGGGTCTGAGGATACCCATGGCTGAGGCAGAAAAAATCAAGATAAAGTACGGCAGCTGCCTCACCGGCGGCATCGGCAAGGATGAGACCATTGAGGTTGCAGGTGTAGGCGGACGTAAGCCAAGGACCCTGTCAAGGCAGATACTGGGCGAGATCCTCGAACCAAGAGTGGAAGAGATCTTCAACCTGACCCACCGGGAGGTTTATCGGGCCAGTATGGAGGATTCAATAACTTCGGGGGTGGTAGTTACCGGGGGGGCTTGCCTGCTGGAAGGCGTTGTGGATATTGCCGAGTCGGTCTTCAACCTTCCGACACGGGTTGGAAAACCCGCAGGAATTGGGGGATTGGTGGACGTGGTGAACAATCCAATGTATGCCACGGCCGTGGGATTGGTACTCTATGGCGCCAGATCTCACCCGAAAAGGAAATTCAGGATTCGAGACGACAACATCTTTGATCGTGTCACAGCACGCATGAAGAAGTGGTTTAAGGATATCATTTGAAAGGATACAAAAACCAACAGGAGGTGGGGACAATGATGTTCAGTTTTGTGGAGAACGAAAAATCGGCCAAGATCAAGGTGATCGGAGTAGGCGGGGCAGGCGGGAACGCTGTCAACAACATGATTGGATCAAGGCTTCAGGGGGTGAAATTCATATCGGCCAACACGGATCTCCAGGCCCTCGAAGTGTCAAGGGCGCCGGTGAAGATCCAGATGGGGGAAAAACTGACGGAAGGTCTTGGAGCCGGAGCAAATCCGGAAATCGGGCGACAGGCTGCCATGGAAAACATAGACGCTATCCGAAGCGCAGTGGAAGACAGCCACATGGTCTTTATTACCGCCGGTCTGGGTGGGGGCACGGGCACAGGTGCAGCACCTGTGATTGCGGAGGCGAGCAAGGAGGTCGGCGCCCTCACCGTCGCAGTGGTGACAAAGCCCTTCGGCTTTGAGGGTAAAAAACGAATGAAGCAGGCCGAAGCCGGTCTGGAAGCCCTGAAGAAAGTGGTGGACACGGTGATCACCATTCCCAACGACAGGCTTCGTGGATTGGCATCCAGCAACGCCACCATGATTGAGATGTTCAGGAAGGCAGACCAAGTCCTTCTCCACGCTGTAAAAGGGATCACTGACCTGATCATGATGCCGGGGCTGGTCAACCTTGATTTTGCCGATGTCAGGACCACCATGGGAAAGGCAGGTCTGGCCATCATGGGAACCGGTATTGCCAGTGGAGAAAATCGGGCATTAGAAGCAGCCGAAAAGGCCGTTTCCCACCCGCTTCTGGAGGATGTCTCCATCACCGGGGCACGGGGCGTCCTGATGAACATTACCTGTGGACCAAAGCTGACCATGACGGAAATGACACAAGCTTCGGACCGTATCCACGCCGAGGCTGGTGACGAAGCAGAGATCATCTGGGGCGCGGTCCTGGATGAGAGTATTGGCGATGAACTCAGGGTCACGGTCATCGCCACTGGGATCGGCTCCAACGACAAAAAGGATAGGGTCCGATTCTCAGGCAAGGTTCGTGATATCACAGAGGCGGACCTCACACGGGCTGTCAATCTTGATGAGCCGACTTTCATCCGCCAAGAGAAGGCAGTGGGCGAATCGGGCGGAGCGCATTACAGAGGCTATCGCGGTATTATCCTGGATA
>DAOVOU010000308.1 GCA_030629475.1 Desulfobacterales bacterium
GAACGTCGAATAATGATGTCGCTCCGCTCCTCAAATTATTCCAACGTCGAATGAAAAACGAATATCCAATACCGAACAGTGGTCAGTGGTCTTTTCCCATTCAACATTCGATGTTGGACGTTCGATGTTCGATGTTCATTTTTTCAATCCTTCTTGGGCAAAAACAAGTTAGCGCTTATGGGCTTGCCCCCTCACCCTGCCCTCTCCTACTTAGCCCCCAAGTCCGGTGCATCTTTCTTAATGCACGTCAAGGATTTGCTTCAATCGCCGGGCATTTTTTACCGCATATCCACCAAAATCATTGTCAAAATAGAGGTAGGTCTCCTTGTTCCATTTTTTGATCTTTTTGGCCCAGAGCTGGAGTTCTTCTTCTGAATAGTCAGATACATAAAGCTTTTCGGAACCGTGGAGGCGGATATAAACAAAATCACCGGTGACCGCCTCATGGTAGGGATAGCGGCCTGCGGTATCTGCAATACAGAAGGCCGTGTTATGCTCTTGCAGGATGGCAAAGAGCCGATCATTGATCCAGGAAGGATGTCGGACCTCTAAAGCATGACGCACGGACGGGTTTAAGGATTGACAAAAATACCTGAATGTCTCTTCATCAAAAGAAAGGCTTGGTGGCAACTGAAAAAGAACCGGCCCCAATTTTTCCTTTAGGCAAGAGGCGGCCTCATAAAATCGTTCCAATGGCTCACGTGGCTCTTTTAACCGTTTGGTGTGGGTTATGTATTTGTTCGCTTTTACCGCCCAGAGAAAATCATCTGGCGTCCTGAACCTCCAGTTCTCAAAAGTCTTGGACTTGGGGAGCCGGTAAAAGGTAGCATTGAGCTCAACCGTATCAAAGTGCTCGGCATAGAATTCCAACCATTTTGATTGAGGGCAATCCTGGGGATAGAATAGTTCTTTCCAGTGCGGGTAGCTCCAGCCTGAAGTACCGATTCTTATCTCAGGTGTCATAAGAAAGAGCGTATCCGTTGAAGAAGCTAACCCTTTAACATGGCTTGAAGCTTTTTTTTCTCTTTCAACCCAACGCCACTCTCGTCAATGGCTCCTTGTTCCTCAAGATAGAGTAACAACAGCTTTATGGCGCGTTCGTGGTCGCTGAACACGTGGGCTATGTTTCCAAGACTATACTGACTGACCTCTTCGTCTATAAAGCGGTCTATCCATTGTTCCATGGGCTTACTTTCTTTTGGCGAGTAGTCCCCAAGGACAATAGGCTTCTTATAAGCAAAGCGAATCTGTGCTAATAAGGTCTCTTTCTTTTCATCTGCCACAGTCTTTGCGCTCCTTTCAATTCTTGCCATTGCTCAGAGCATCAATTGTTTTTATACACCATATACCAGCGGGGGTCAACTGCTCGCAACTTTGGATGACCACCCCTTCAGTTTGACACACTTTCGTTTTTACTATAACCTAGGTTGAGAGGTTCAACGTTCACGGTTCCAGGTTGAAGAGCCCTAACTGGCTCATATCAAAGGGATAATGCCTCAATAAACAAAGTTCACCGTTCAAAGTTCATAGGTTCAAAGGTTGTCAACCCTGAACCTTGAACCGAAGAGAGGGAATGGTATTTGTGGATGATTTCATGAGATATGAAATGGAGCGCGTGGACACGAAGTTCAGCATTGGATGGTTCGCCTGCGTGCCCAGTGAGGACCTGGATTTTGAAGGGGCGCTGGAATACGTCCAGGAACACCCATACGATGATTTTATGCATAAGTACTTGCTGGACCTGACTGGAACATTCGGGCCAAATCTTGTTGATCTCTTGATAAAGCAAGGAAAGGAAAATGATCTTTACTTGTTGGCATTAATGTATGAAACTTGTATTCTCAATGACAAATTGCACGCCTTAAGAGCAGGGTTCGATGGAATTGATGTCAAACAATTGGCAGAATATACACCACTTATATATATCAACTGGTTCCTGAGACAAAACCAGGGCGACAATCTTTATTGGGTAAGGCTTTTTTCCGAAAACATTTACGGCCATAAACCCCTACCTTCTCCAGAGTACTTAGAACGTCCTGCGCCGTTTGATCCGGATGCAGTCAAGGCATGGAAGGCCAGGGTGGCGCCCATCGAGGATTTATTGATTGAATTGGGCCAAAAGGTCTCCCAAAAGAGCCCCGTGCCAGGACCGACTCCGGAGGAGACGGCCGAAAGAGCGATGGAAAAGTTGAAAGCTCGTGACCTTGTGGCCGGGCCGGAAGCTGGAACACAAGCCAGCCTCAGCCCGTACGCCCTGCTGATGCCGTGGAAGCTGGCTGTCACCGTATCAGCAGGGAGGAACCGGTGGCAATTGACCGGTATCCAGACAAGCTACGGGAAAGGTCTCAATATTCACGAGGCAAGAGCATCCTATTTGATGGAGATTGTTGAAAGGTATTCGGCTTTTGCAAGTTTTCATTCTGACAGTATTCCCGGCTATAAGAAGAGCTATCCTCTAATCAAGGCCACTCATAAAGATTTGGTAAAAAAAAGCCATAACGCCTTGGACCCCAATGATATGAATCTGGAAGTCCCGTACCAGAACCAGGAACTCCATTGGATTCCTGCTGACAGGACGGATGAGAATGGGCGACATCCGATTTATGTGCCGGCCCAACTGGTCTTTCTCTTCTGCAATCTTGATGAGATTAGCCTCACCAGTGGTTTGCCCTCAAACGGCCTGGCTGCCGGAAACACCCTTGAAGAGGCAAAGCTAAATGCATTGGTGGAGGTCATTGAAAGAGATGCAGAAAGGGTTATGCCTTACTCTTGGGACAGGTGCTTTTTGTTGGAATCGGATGATCATCGGGTAAGGGATATTCTTAAAAGTTGTGTGGAAAAGGGTATCCATGTTCAATTTCTGGATATCACACCCGAGTTTGGCGTCCCCTGCTACAAGGCTTTTATTTGTGGGCCTGGCGGAGAAATTCTCAAAGGATGCGGGGCCGGGCTGGATGGCAAGAGGGCAACTGTCTCGGCACTGACCGAGGTGCCATATTCCCACTCGCAGGAGCCTCGCTCCATGCCCGCACCCGAGGGCACAAGGACCATAAAGTACGAGGAGCTTCCGGATTACAGCACGGGAGATGTTGGAGAAGACTTGAAGCTTTTAGAAAGGCTTTTGATCAAGAACGGCTATCACCCGATCTATGTGGATTTGACAAGGGCAGATCTGGATATACCCGTAGTGAGAGCCCTGGTGCCCGGACTGGAGATGATAACCGATTTCGACCGGTTCTCCAGCCTGAGCCTCCGGCAGTTCGCTCACTCAGGATACTGCAACGTTGCTTAAAGAATATCGAGTTTGGGCTGTTGTTCACATAAATACGAAATACGAATACCGTACTGTTTTCAAGGCCCAAGCCGCAAACAAATCCGAATTCTCAAATTTCAAAATGTTTGGACCTGTGCGGTTAGCATTTAGTATGTTTTGTCAATGAGTTGATCGTTATGAAGGAGACGTCGTAGGGGCGGCTTTACGCCGCCCACCAAATCGATTCGGGCGGGGTAAACCCCTGGCCCAGACCCTGGCCCAGACCGGGTTTTTCTCTCCGTGGCATTGTCCAGCTTCTGTCGCGCCCCTGGCCCAGACCGGGTTTGCTTTGCATCAGCATTTTCGATTCGCTGTCGCA
>DAOVOU010000014.1 GCA_030629475.1 Desulfobacterales bacterium
ACCTATTGAATGTATAAGCTTTTTTGAGACTTGGATTTTTGCCTCGTGCCGGAATGATGGAATAATGGAATATTGGAATGATGGTTTTTTGAGCGGAAGCATGTCATTTGTTGAGTTCCCCGCCAAGAGGGGTGAGGGGTTTTGACAACAGCCCACTATCCCATTTTTTCAGAACCCATTGTTCCAACATTCCATTATTCCAGCATTCCAATTGGGGCGAAGCCCCTAAGTTCCGCAATGGTGCTGCATTATTCCTGCGCTATTTCCTTCAGGCGGCAAGAATTGGCATCCCAGGGCAAGAATAGATCAACAATAAGACGGCTTCCGACTGGCTCCTTCGCCGTTTCGAGAGGCGTACGCTTCAGGGGTACCCATCATCGCAGCGGAGGGAGAGTCTCAGGCCTGGACCAAAGGGTCGAATGAGCTGCAGGTGGAGGCCGTACTATACGTGGGAGAATATAGACGGATTAGTCGAGGAAAGTACACTGCAGGATGATTGATGGCACAGATCCATGGGCTTTCGCTTCTGGAGACGAGTTGGGATTGCACCGGGGCTGACCCTGACCCTAAGCAAATCGGTGGTTCGCTGTCGTTTGGGCCGGGAGGTGCCAAGTTTACTGTGGGCTCCAGGGGCAAGCAGGCGACTTCTGGATTGCGTTGATTGTTTTGCTAAATGGGAGAGATGAACTTGTTTACTTTTATTCATGCCGCCGACATTCATCTGGATAGCCCCTTACTAAGGCTCGAACGCTACGAGGGCGCGCCGGTCGAAGAGCTACGTCAGGCAACACGACGTGCCTTCGAGAATCTAGTCGAACTTGCCATTGGCGAAGAGGTTGCCTTTGTCCTGATTGCCGGCGACCTCTACGACGGAGATTGGAGGGACTATAATACAGGACTCTATTTGGTCTCACAAATGACCAGGTTGCGAGAAGCTGGCATCCCGGTCTTCATCATCACCGGAAATCACGACGCTGCCAATAAGATAACGAAGACGCTTCGGTTTCCGGAAAATGTGCATCTGTTCCCAACCGATAAACCCGAGACATTCCACCTTGATGACCTTGGCGTCGCGATCCACGGTCAGGGCTTCGCAAGGCCGGCAATTCGAAAGGACTTGTCCGCACGATACCCGTCTGCCGTTTCGGGGTATTTCAACATCGGCATGTTGCACACGTGCGCAACGGGGCGGGAAGGTCACGAACCTTACGCACCATGCACAGTTGAGGGGTTGCTTTCGAAGGGATACCAGTACTGGGCTCTCGGGCATGTTCATCAACAAGAACTGATTTCTCAAGATCCGATGATCGTTTTCCCTGGAAACATCCAGGGCAGGCACATCCGGGAAACCGGCCCTAAGGGATGCATGCTCGTTACCGTGGATGATAGTGGCCGAGCCAATACTGATTTCCGTTCCCTGGACGTTATTCGCTGGCTGAAATGTGAGGTTGACGCCTCAGGTGCGGAAAGTGGTTACGATGTTGTTGATCAAATTTACGGACGGCTTGAGAACCTTCTGGAACAAAGCGATGACCGGCCATTGATTGTGAGAATTAAGGTCTTTGGGGCGTCGAAGGCCCACCATGGGCTTGCGGCTAATCCGGAGCGCTGGAGGAATGAGATCCGGTCTGCAGCCATTGATTTAGGTGGCGGCCGGATCTGGATCGAGAAAGTCAATCTCCACACCAAGCCTCCATTTGAAAGGCAGGTGGGTGAGTTAGCCGAAGGCCCTCTGGGTGAGCTCCTTGGCCTCCTTGATGAGATCCGATCTGATCCAGGTCGTTTGCGAACCCTGGGTGAGTCCCTGGACGATCTCTTGAAGAAGCTTCCAAGGGAGGTCAAGGATCCACACGACGGGATAGCTTTCGAAGAGAGTGAGTGGCTGGCCAGGATGCTCGAGGGGGTTCGGCCACTGCTGCTCGGCCGCCTTATGTCGAAAGGGAGTGGCGGATGAAAATCCTTCAGGTGAAGCTCCTTGCATTTGGTCCGTTCACAGAAAAGCCGCTTGAGCTTGGCGCCGGACACGAAGGTTTTCACCTTGTTTACGGTCCGAACGAAGCAGGTAAGAGTTCTGCCCTTCGCGCGCTTCGACAATTGCTATATGGTATCCCCGAAAGGTCCTTGGACGATTTCATTCACCCGTATGCGAAGATAAGGATTGGAGGAGTACTCCGGAGGAGCGACGGAATAGTGCTGGAATTTATCCGGCGAAAAGGAAGGATTAATACGCTTCGGGCTCCCGATGACGAGACATTGATCAATGAATCACACCTGCAAACTTTCTTAGGCGGTGTGGACGCGGACCTCTTTGCCACGATGTTCGGCATTGACCACGCTGATTTAGTCAGCGGTGGGCATGAAATTATCCAGGGAGGTGGAAACATTGGCCAGGTCCTCTTTGCCGCAGGATCGGGAATTTCTGATCTCCGAAAAATCCAGGACGAACTCCAGGCCGAAGCCGACAATCTGTTCAAACCCTCAGCACAGAAACCCCGAATTAATGAAGCTGTCGCGGCCTTCAAAAAGAATCAAAAGGCGATACGCGAGGCTCAGTTGCCCGATCAGGAGTGGGTTAGGCATGACCAGGCCTTGCGCGAGGCATTGAAGCGGAAGCGATCTATTGACGGAGACCTGGAAGAGAAAATGCGCGAACGTCAGCGCCTGGAACGGATTAAGGAAGCACTCCCAGCCATTGGACGACGAAAGGAGCTGTTGAACGATCTTGAAACATACGCCGATGCCCCGGCGCTGCCTCCTGACTTTGGTGAGCGCCGGCGGAACTTCCTGACGAATCTTAAGATTGCCCAAAATGAGGAGGCCCAGGCACTTCAAAGCCTTAAAGAGATCAGCAAGGGGTTCGAAAAACTGGATGTGCCAGGGCCGTTGCTTGAGCACGCAGAGTTGATCGGACAGCTCCAGCAGGATTTTGGCAGCTACCTGAAAGCAAAGAAAGACCGGTCCACACTCTGGACGCAACAAGGGGGTCTGGAGGAGGACGCAAAAGCGATCCTTCAGGAACTTCGTAGTGACCCCTTGTCGAGCAAGGGGCAGGCTCTCACACTCGATCAGGCTGAAGAGCTGCGCCTGGGCAAAGCGGAGAGTATTCGGATACAGGAACTGGCCGGCGCCCACGAGCGTTTGAAGACCCGATTGGAAACCACCCAGGAGGAAATTGGGAAGCTGAGCCTTAGGGTTGCCTATTTGAAGAAGAGGTTGGGCAGCTCCGAAGATCCACCGGACACTACCGAACTCAGAAAAGCCATCGAACGTACGCAGCAGCAGGGTCGTTTGGAAGAGAACTACCAGACTGAGTTGAGAGAGATAGGACGGACTCAGGAGGCGGTACAGATGGCTCTGAAGAAGCAGACACTCTGGCGCGGAAGCCTTGAAGAGATCGAAAAGCTGCCGATTCCTTCCCTGGAAACCGTGGACACTTTTGAAGGCCGGCTGGGTGACTCAGAAGCAGCGGTAGAGAAGCACCGCTCGGGTATCGACGAGATCGAACAGAGGTTGTTGCAGCTTGACGGTCAGATCGAACAACTTCGGTTGGAACAGGAAGTCCCCACCGAGAGTGAATTACACGAAGTTAGGCGTAAGCGGGAGGAAGGTTGGCAGCTTGTCCGTAGAGCCTGGAAAGACCAGAGTGTGACCGCCGAGCACGAGCGAGATTTTGTGGCAGCCTTTCCACCTGCCAAGGACCTGGCTGAAGCATACGAATACAGTGTCAAGCAGGCTGATGATCTTGCGGATCGGCTTAGACGCGAGGCTGACCGTGTTACCAGGCAGGCGTCGTTTCTTGCGGAGCGCGAAACACAGAAAACGCTGAGAGTGCATTTGAAGCACCAACTGGAGACCGCTGAAAATAACCTGGCCAGGATCCAAGGTGAGTGGTCCGCACAATGGGAAGCCCTCGGTGTTTTGCCGCAATCGCCGAGGGAAATGCGGGTTTGGGTGCAGAACCAGAAGGCTTTGGCAGATCAAGTCTCAAACATCCGAGAGCGAAAAGCAAAAGCCGAGGATGTGAAGGCCCAAATCGAAATACATCGTGGGGAATTGAGCGTTTGCCTTGAGCTACTTGGCGAGTCCCCGGCCGGCAAAGATGAAATGCTAAGCCACCTCGTGCGAAGGGGCCAGAGAGTTGTGGACCGTCTGGACAAGATACGGTCCGATCGGGCAGAGGTTTCACGTGAGCTGGAACAACGCACAGAGGAGCTGCGGGATGCAGAGTCACGAGTCCAAAATGCCGAACAGGAACTATCGCAGTGGCGTTTCAAATGGGCCGAGGCGATCAAACCGCTGGGCCTGGAGGCCAATGCCAGCCCTGGCCAGGCTAATGCAGTGATACAGGATATCAAGAGTCTGCTTGGTAAGCTCAAGGAGGCCAAAGGGTATAGCCGGAGAATCTATGGCATAGATAAAGACGCTGAGGACTTTTTCGAGGAGGTCAGGAGTCTGGCAGAGCGTGTGGCGACAGATCTACTGGAACTCCCAGTTGAACAGTCTGTGGCCGAGCTTAACGCCCGCCTTATGCGGGGAGAAGCGGCAAAGACCCAAAAGCAAGATTTGGAGAAACAGCGCCAGAAGGAACAAGATAGGCTTCGGAAAACAAGAAGCCGACTTGCGGAAATCGGTGCTCAGTTGGACAGCATGTGCGATGAGGCCGGATGCAAGAGCGTTGAAGAGCTTGCCGGGGCCGAACAACGATCCGATAGCAGACGGAAGATAGAGGCCGAAGTCGAGCAACTTGAGGCACAGCTTCGCAAGTTGAGTGCTGGTGCTACCCTTGACGAGTTTGTCCGGGAGGCCCAAACTGTTGATCCCGATAGCATTGATCCGGTGGTGAATCAGCTCACCGAAGAGATCATCGAGTTGGAGCGGCAGAAGTCTGAGCTTGACCAGACCATCGGGAGCGAGCGAACCGAGCTCAGCAAGATGGACGGGAGCGCCCGAGCAGCCGAGCTGGCCGAGGAAGTTCAGGCGCTTCTGGCAGGCCTTGAAACCGATGTAGAACAGTATGCCAGGCTTCGGCTCGCATCCACGGTTTTGAACCAGGCCATTGAAAGATACCGGGAAAAGAATCAGGGGCCGATCCTGGAACGGTCAACCGAACTTTTCGCGCGTATGACCCTGGGATCATTCGATGGTTTGCGGGTGGACTTCAATGAAAAAGGAGATGCTGTGCTCGTAGGCGTCCGACCGAGGGGCAAGGAGGTCGTGACTGTCGAAGGCATGAGTGACGGAACCACGGACCAGTTGTATCTTGCCGTCCGGCTGGCGAGCCTTGATGCGTATATGGAAAGAAACGAAGCGATGCCGTTCATCGTTGACGACATCTTGATTAAGTTCGACGACGAGCGGGCAAGTGCCGCCTTGCAAGTTCTCGCTGAAATATCCAGGCGGACGCAAGTCATCTTTTTCACCCACCATCGGCGTCTCGTTGAACTGGCCGAGGCTCATGTTAAGGAAGAGATACTGTTCACACATTTTCTTAATGCGTGAGTTGAGAATCAATGGGGCAAGAATCTGGAACGTGGTTGACAATCATGGAAGAGTCCCATAAGGCTATTGGAAATAATGTTTTGCCAACGCCGAGAGAAAAAAAATCTACGTTTAAGAGGTTGACTAACGTTACCCTTGGGGAGAAAAAAACATGAATAAGAAATTAATTATTATAGGGTTCGGGCTTATCGCTGTTCTATTGCTCTGGTCAGGGGTTTCAATCTATCCTGACTGGCTGTGGTTCGAAAATCTAGGCTTTTCGCCTGTTTTCTGGACCATGCTTTTGAGCAAATTCGGGTTCGGTTTGTTGGTTTGGTTGCTTTTGATTCTTATCATATGCCTTAACCTTTATGCCGCCAAACGTTTAAACCCAGGCGACGGGTCGGGGGGAATCTTTAAAGCTGCGGACGGTTATGTTTCCCAACTTGGCCTCTCAGGCAGGGCCTTAAATTCTCTCCTCATAGCTTTTATTCTGATTCTTAGTTTTGTTGTTGCGTCAAAGGGCTCCTTTCAATGGGATATGCTCCTGCGCTATCTATATCAGCAACCTTTTGGCAGCACGGATCCTATTTTTAACAGGGACATCGGCTTTTATCTGTTCTCTCTTCCCTTTTACATTTTCGTCCGAGACGGGTTATTAGTTCTCTTCATTTTTGCTGGTCTGGTCACTATGGGTTGGTATCTGAAAAACGGCGCGCTTCAAATAGAGGGTGAATTTAGTCAAGCGGAGGGTGTCCCAACCTCTTTACCTAAAATTACCATTACACCAAAAGCCAAGAAGCACCTTATTTTCCTGGGAGGAATCATTGTTCTACTCCTGGCCTGGGGTTATCATCTGAAAATATATGGACTTTTATATTCTACACAGGGACCTGCTTTCGGCGCCAGCTATACCGATGTCCACATCAAGGTCCTGGCCTATAAGGTTTTGATCATTGCCTCCATAGGCTTTGCCCTGGTCCTTTTTGTCAACGCCTTTAAATTGAGGATGAAATTAATCTGGTTAAGTGGAGGAATTTGGATAGGGGCTGTGTTGGTGTTTGCGATCCTGCTCCCCATCCTGGTACAAAAATTTGTGGTTAAGCCCAATGAATTAGCCAAAGAATCACCCTACATAGCTTACAATATTGATTATACCCGTAAGGCCTATAATCTGAACAGGACAAAAGAAGTCGATTTTGAAGTTAGTGACAAACTAAGTGCGGAGGACATCAAGAGGCATGATGTAACGATTCAAAATATCAGGATCTGGGACGAGCGTCCTTTACTTCAAACCTACAGGCAGATTCAAACCATACGGCTATATTACGATTTTAACAATGTAGACGTAGATCGTTATTTAATCAACAACCAATATCGACAGGTCATGTTGGCCACCCGGGAGTTGGTGGTAAATCAGCTTCCTCCCCAGGCAAATACCTGGGTCAATAGACACCTCATCTATACCCATGGCTACGGATTGGCCGCAAGCCCGGTCAATGAAGTGACCAGCGAGGGACTGCCCCACCTCTTCATCAAAGACGTGCCGCCTTCCTTTGAACCTGACCTGAAGATAGAGCGTCCCGAGATCTATTATGGAGAAAAAACGGATCAGTATGTTCTTGTAAAGACGAAGACCAAGGAATTTGATTACCCCAGGGGGGACAAGAATGTCTATACCATCTATCAGGGAAGGGGAGGTGTCCCTATCAAATCTTTTCTCAGAAGGCTTTTATTTGCCGTTGAATTTTTGGATCCCCAGATACTATTCACCACTTATTTAAGCCCAGAGAGTAAGATAATGTATAACCGCCGGATTGCCAGGCGGGCGGGCTTGATTGCCCCATTTCTCGATTATGACGGTGATCCGTACGTGGTTGTCTCCGGGGGAAAGATCTATTGGATTCAAGACGCCTACACGACCTCTGATATGTATCCCTATTCTCGCCGATCTTATGGCCATTTTAGAAATAAAGGACTAAACTACATCCGGAATTCAGTCAAGGTAACTATCGATGCCTATAATGGGGATGTAGCTTTCTACATTATTGATGAAAAAGATCCTATTGTTAAAACCTATTCGAGTATATTCCCTGATCTATTTAAGCCTTTCAATGAAATGCCTGCTGATCTGAAAAAGCACATCCGGTACCCCAGGGACCTCTTTAAAATCCAGGTGGATACATACACGAAATATCATATGGAAGATGTCCAGGTCTTCTATAACCAGGAAGACCTCTGGCAAATTCCTGATGAGTTGTATGGTGATAGCCGACAAGAAATGGAACCTTACTATATCATTATGAAACTGCCCGAAGAGGAAAAGGAGGAGTTTCTTCTGATGCTCCCCTTCACACCTTCCAGGAAGGATAATATGATTGGCTGGCTGGCGGCCAGAAGTGACCTGCCCAACTACGGGAGTCTGTTAGTCTACAAATTACCCAAGGAAAAACTGGTCTATGGACCGATGCAGATTGAAGCCAGGGTGGATCAGCAAACGGATATCTCCCGGGAGTTGAGCTTATGGGGTCAGAGAGGTTCCAGAGTCATCAGGGGCAATCTTTTAGCCATTCCCATCGGTGATACATTTATCTATGTGGAGCCGGTTTACCTGGAAGCAAAACAGGAAGAAAGCGTATTGCCCTCAACAGGACCACCTCAGAGAGGAGCTGTGCCGGTTTCTTCACAACAGGACGAATCAAGGGGCGCTGCCATACCGGAATTAAAAAGGGTTATTGTCGCTTTTGGCAATCGCTTAGTTATGGAGGAAAATCTTGATAAGGCCTTAAGCAGTGTATTGGATGTGCAAATATTCCCCAAACAATTGGCTTTCCCGTCTATTCCTCAAATTCAGGATATTTCTAATCTGGGAGTGTTGGCTCTGGAACACTATAATAAAGCCAAAGATTACTTGCGCCAGGGGAATTGGGCTGAATACGGGAGGGAACTGGAAAACCTGGAGAAAATCCTAAAAGAAATATCTAGTAGCGGAAAATCCGGGACATCCGTGAAATATTGACATTATGCTTTCCCAATACCTTGACAAACCAACCACTTAAAGCTATGAAAGCCCAAAAACCGAAATAGGAGCCCTCGCCATGACCCTCACCAAAGCCGACATTATTGATGCCGTCCATAGTAACCTTGGCCATTCCAGGGCCCATTCCGCCGAAGTCGTCGAATGCCTCTTGGAAATCATCAAGAAAACCCTGGCAAATGGCGAGGATGTCCTTATCAGCGGATTCGGGAAATTCTGTGTCAAAAACAAGAAAAAACGGAGAGGAAGAAATCCTCGGACCGGGGAAGATATGGTGCTGGGATCGAGGAGGGTCGTCACTTTTAAGTGGTCATCGATGTTGAGGGATAAGATTAATGCGGAGGGATAGATCTTATCTTACAAATTTTCGTTTGGCTGGACTAACAGATTTACGATTCCTTCTTCCGTAGCGACGATCCTCCTTTCTTTTTCTTTCGTACAACTCGTCAGTGTTAACCCAATATTCCAGTATTCCAACATTTCATTATTCCAATTGTGAGCGAAGCGAACTAACTGGAGCAGGGAATTTGGTGTGGAATGAATCTTGCAGAGAATGCTATTATCCCTAAACCGTTCTTGAATCCGGTTGAAAGGAGGCGGCCATGACCTCCGTTTTTAGGAAAGAAAGCAAGCATTACCACCACGCTGCCTTTGAAGGGCTCAGCGAGAGTCAACTCATTACCCTGTACAATATCGGCAATGTCAAAAAAATCAACTCCGGCAGTGTCCTTGTCAAAGAAGGAGGTCCTGATTCAACGATATACCTGATTCTGAAGGGCTCTGCGCAAATCCTAAAGAAGGTCAAGGGCCAGGTCAGACAAATTGCCGTCGTTCGGCAGGGAGACTGTGTGCCGCAGGTGCCGTCTTTTAAAGGTCAGCAGAGGACGGCTTCGGCAATTGCATTAGAGCCATTAACGGTCTTTGCATTGGACGGAACTTGCTTGAATGCTTTACCCGACAAAATCAGGTCAGCCATTTATCAGAATCTGGACAGGCTCTCGGGACAACAAGTCAACGATCTGATCATAAAGCAAATGGAGTTGTCTGACAGAAATACCCGTTTGACTTGTCACCTGGCCGGTTTCCTCCAGGCCAGAAGTCAACAATACGCCAGTTCAGAGATGATCCGAAGTCTCCTGAAACGTGTTCCGCGATTGCCTGTGTACGCAAGCAGGCTCGCCGTACTGCTGCTTGACGAAAACGTGTCCACCCGCGATGTGGCCGAGTTAGCCAAACTAGATCCCTCCTTGGTCGGGATGGTCCTAAAAAGAGTCAATTCGGCATATTATGGTTTTCAACATAGAATTTCAGATTTCCAACATGCAGTTCTGCTTCTCGGTTTCAACCAGATCTACCAGATGGTCGTTGATATTGGTATCCGAAGTACCATGCCAAAAACTCCTGCGTTTCGGGAACTTCAGTTTCATTCCGTGATGGTCTCCTTTATCGGTTTTGAGATTTGCCAACTGTACAACATAAGAAAAGGGGTGCTAATCAGCACCATAGGTTTGCTGCACGACATTGGTAAGAGCGTTATTTTACTGTTAAAACAACGGAATCCCAAAATGATTCTTCTTGCTGACATGCTCGACCACTCCAAGGTTGGATCACTTCTCCTAAAAGAATGGAATATTCCGGACGCGGTTTGCAAGAGCCTCGAATATCAGTCCTATCCTGAATTGCTGCCCCCGGAAATAATTCCGGAAGAATACAGGCAAAATGTCACTGTTCTGCATATGGCCCACCTTTGTTATGAATACCTGCTGGGAAAAAGCGAAAGTGAACTCCCTACAGCCTTTCTTCGCGAGTATATGGACGTATTGGATTGTTCAGAAAAATCAATTACCGAGCTTGTTGAGAAAAAGGTCATCCCGTCCCTGAATAAAAAACTGAAAACCTTCCCTGAAGCCGTGCAGGATTTCTTGATAACAAGCGAAGAAAACATAGTGGGAAGGGGAAAGGAAACCCCGGGGCAGGGAACGGTCCAGGAAAGAAGCTTGAGCAAGTCCTGATCGGCATCCCGGTCATCCGCAAGCTCGGAGGACGGGACGGCATTTCTTCCCCTGAAGAACTCGTGGAAAAGGGGGACTTAGTTCGCTACGCTCACAATTGGAATACTGGAATAATGGAATGGTGGAATAATGGGTTTAAGAGGATTTTGGTCTTTTTATCTTCTACATCATTCCAACATTCCATCATTCCATCATTCCTGTCTCGGGACCACAGCCAAGCTAATAAGGTGCTATGATATCAATAGGTTGTAGAAATTCCGAGACGTTTAATTAGATTGATAAAAGATCATCACGAAAGCACGAAAGAACGAAACCACTCGTGTTTTCGCGATTAATTGGTCTGGGCCTTGGTCTCGGCTCATCTGATTATAGGGAGGTGACGGTGGGTTATCACATGCACGCAAAGCTCCTGGCCTTTTGCTTTCTGGTAACAGGAATCTTTGTCGTTGGGGCCCTTGCTGGTGATGAGACTGCGGGCGTAAGACAGGTTGAGGATTTTTCCAGGTTTAAGGCCGGCACATTTCCTGAAGGCTGGAAAGCTCGCGGCGGGGACGGGTCAAAGGTCTACAGGGTCAAAGCAGAGCCCGAAAGCTATCTTGAAGCAAAAGCGATCAATTCAGCCGTTACCATAGCCAAGAAGTTTGAGTACGATCTCAAAGAATATCCTTTCCTTTCCTGGCAGTGGCGGGTCCTTGAGCTTCCACGGGGCGGCGATGAAAGGTATAAGAAGATCGGCGATAGTGCGGCCGCCATTTACGTGATCTTCCCGGGCCTTTTCAGACCGGACAATCTCAAGTATGTATGGAGTGCATCCCTGCCGATAGGAACAACCACCGAGAGCCCGTATAACAGCAAGACAAAGATCGTGGTGCTCAGAAACCAGTCTTCGCCGCTGCGAACCTGGGTTTGTGAAAAGGTCAATGTATATGAAGATTACAAGAGACTCTTTGGCCGCGAGCCCGAGCACGTGAAGGCCATTGGGCTCATGTCGGACTCAGACAACACCGAGTCCGAGGCAAAAGCCCACTACAAGCGAATAAGCATAAGCAAGGAGTAACAAACAATGACTTTGAACAAAGCTGACGTGGTAAATGCTATCCACAATCAACTTAATCTTCCTAAACACAGGTCCGTCGAGTTGGTCGAATCTCTTTTGGGAATCACCAAAAAGACCCTGCAAAATGGCGAAGACGTCCTGATCAGCGGATTTGGAAAATTCTGTGTAAAGGACAAAGACAAACGGAGAGGCCGGAACCCTCAGACCGGCGAAGATATGATGCTGGGTGAAAGAAGAGTGGTCGTTTTCCAATGCTCTCAGATTTTGAGGGATAAGATTAATGGAAGAGGGTAGGTTCCGGGTATTGATTATCTGAAGGCCTGCATCTTTCTCAGATGCAGACGGCTATCGTCCGCCCCACTTCAGCTTGGCCTTTAGCACGTCATAGTAGCTCAGGCCGGGTGTCCTGATCATATGAATCGTGTGGGTGGCCTTTTGGATAACAATGGAATCCTGGTATGTAACGTGGAGTCCTACCTGGCCGTCGAAGGTCAAAAAGACGCTCGAATCCCGCTCATCCAGCCTGATTTTGATGGCCACGTTGTCAGGCAGGATCAGGGAGCGATTGGTCAGGGTAAAGGAACAGATCGGGGTGAGTATGATCGTCTCGAGCGAGGGATAGATGATCGGCCCGCCTGCTGAAAGTGAATACGCGGTCGATCCTGTAGGTGTCGCCACAATCAGACCATCCGCGTGGAAGGTGGTAAGGTAGTCATCATCAATATAGGTGCGTATGTGGGCTATCCGCGCCAGGGCCTCCTTGTTGACCACCACGTCGTTGAGAACGGTCTGGCAGGCAATTCCCTCGCCTTCCCGCAAAACCTGTGCTGACAACAAGATCCTTTCTTCAGTGGTAAAGGCATCGTTGATGATATCTTCCATGACAGGGAAGAGCCGGTCGACCGAGGCCTCGGTCAGGAAGCCGAAACCCCCCAGGTTTACCCCCAGAACCGGGATCCCCGTATCCTGTATCCATCGAATGGCGCTCAGGAAGGTGCCGTCGCCGCCCAACACGACAATGCAGGAAAGATCCAGAGGGGCCTTTGGGATATTTTCGATCAGACACTCTCTCGAGGTAATGGGTGCGGGAATATTCTGCCTGATGAGAACCTCAATCCCCTTTGCCTTCAGCCAGGTCTCCAGCTCCTTGGCCTTGTCAATGGCTTCCTTTTGGTCCTTGACGACAATCCCGATCTTTTTCATGGGGTCCAACGTGTTAGCGGAGTTGTAGATCTATCTACTAATTACGTCTCGGAAACTCTACAACTCGTTGTAATCATTTATCTTTCAGTGGCAGTTTTTGTGCCATTGATCTGGAATGATGGAATATTGGAACAATGGAATATTGGGAATAAACGGCCAAAAAGAATCATTTCTAATTTGTCTTAATTCCTCTTAACCCAATATTCCACCATTCCACCATTCCATTATTCCAATTGGGGCAAAGCCTCTAAATTTTACCAGAGTCTTGAATGCCTGTCAAATCGAGCGAAAGTCCCAAGGTCCCTCAACGACTCAACTATTTGACGATCTCTGTAATACAACAGCTTTGACTTTCTTTTGCCTTATCAGAAAGCTGATAATCAGGGGCACCGCCACAACCGACCAGCCAAGGCATATCGCCCAATTTGGATACCCCTCATATGGCGCAGATAACTCTTTAATCAATTGCACGACGAGGATGACTATCAACACTATAGGGGTTATGAATTTTATGCTAATATCCCACCATACACCTATCTTAAAGTCAGAGACAGTGTTGAAAAACTCCCTAAGCCTTTTTGCACCAAATATCCAGCCAATAATTATACATTCTAGAATTCCAACTGCAACGAGACTGAAGTTTGTTATAAAGTGATCAACGATGTCTAAAAAATACAACCCTGCACCAGTCGTATATACGATACCTGCCACAAACCCAAGAAGGCATACTATTGCAGCAATTATCTCTCTCTTGGCCTTTTCTATCCTGTCGCTTATCACAGTGCTAATTGCCTCGACAAGTGAAAACGCTGAGTCAATGGCAAGGCTTACCAAGGTCAAGAAGAAAATTATACTAAAAACAGTTGGAAGCGGCATTAGGCTTAAGGCTTTTGGAAATGCAACAAATGCCAGGCTCAAACCAGACCTAACAACCTCTGGAACAGCAACACCCTGCCTCTGTGCCATATAACCCAAGGTTCCAAAGACAGCAAAGCCGGCGAGTATGCTTATGCCCGAGTTTGCAACTGCAGTTATAATTGCATTTTTAGTAACATCTGCCCTCCTTTTCTGATAACTTGCATACGCAATCATTATTCCCATTGAAAGGCTTAGAGTAAAGAATATCTGTGAAAATGCAGCAATCCACACCTCTGTGTCAAGCAGAGCCTTGAAAGAAGGTTTGAGGTAAAACACAATACCTGCTGCAGACCCAGGTAGGGTGACTGCTCTTATAACTAGTATTATAATAAGTATTATTGGAAGAGGCACTGTAACCATAACAACCTTTGAAACACTCTTCACACCTTTAAATATGCACAAATATATCAAAAGCCAGGCAATGAATAAAGCTATAATCAATGACCAACTTATTCCACCAATGTTGCTTATAGACGGGCTTATCTGTAACACCTCGTCGAAGAAATAATCCTTTGTATGAGCACCCCATTTCACACCAAATGAAGCAACAAGGTAGATCAAAACCCAACCCATAACGGCCCCATAATAACTTATAATAAGAAAACTACTTATTGTTGCCCACCAACCAACACCGCTTAGTGCTGGTTTTATTGCAGCAAATGCATCAACAGCACCTTTCTGAAACTTCTGGCCCAGCGCAAATTCGAGTATCAGCAGAGGAATTCCAGTTACAAACAGAGCAATAAGATAAGGAAGCAGAAATGCACCACCGCCATACTTATAAGTTAAGTAGGGAAATCTCCATAAATTTCCAAGACCAGCAGCAGAACCAATTGCAGCAAACACAAACGCCGCCCTAGTGGGCCATCTGTCCCTTAACATAACAATCACCCCAGGTTCATAGAACTTAGTTCGCTTCGCTCACAATTGGAATGTTGGAATAATGGCCCGCCCTGGCGCGACATGAGAATAATAAGCGGTCCCATGTAAAAACCCGGTCTGGGCCAGGGAATGATGGA
>DAOVOU010000142.1 GCA_030629475.1 Desulfobacterales bacterium
CCAGTTGCACATGGAGCACCCTGTGGGTAATGTGGTCATTATCTACCAGATAAAAGACCTGGGTCTTGTCAATATAGCGTGTATAGGCCAACGAATGAAGGATGCGATCAGAGTCCACTGCATAGTTCTGCCGATGACCAATATCGATACGTTCGTCTGGAAAACGGCGGATGGCATCCTTGCTATGAGCAGCCAGAGGCAAAAGGAAACGCCCTTCGCGCTCGTTCAGGGATTCCTTTACTTTCTGCAAATCGAGTGAATCAGATCTCTCCATTTTCAATCATTTCATCAATGAGCTTATGAAAATCGATTCCAGCCTGTTTGAACCCCTCGTGTCCATATTTCATGTTTGCCTCCAGGACCCAATATCGACCATTCGAAAAACAGATGTCCAGCCCCACGTCATCCAGCTGGCAAAGACGGGCCGTGTTTTGGGCAAGGGCCAGACCTTCCTCTGGAATGCTATCAAAACTGATGGTGGCACCTTGTGACACGTTCGTGCGAAACTCACCTGGGCGAGCAATGCGCCAGTAGGCATGGATGATCCGGCCATGAATCAAGACAACGCGAAGGTCCCGGTCGATCTTAAGGTATTCCTGTATGTAGGCAGCGCGGCTCAATCTGTTGTATGCGGCAAGTTCAGACTCATTCCGGATCAGGTATATGCCTCTGCCGAGGGCTGAACCCCGTGGGATTTTGGCCACAAAGGGAAATCGAAAGTGTTCCAATATTTTCGACTTTTGATAATCCCCATAAAAAACCCGGGTCCTGGGGTGAGGAACCTTAAGGAGGTTGAAAAGGGCTGTCTGCTTGATCTTGTCCATCACATATTTGTACGTATGATAGTTAGGAAAAGTCCGTTTGCCAATGGTATCAAATATATCGGCGTAGAATGCCGTGGGATAAAAAATAACATCGGACTTGCAAATCAGCTCTATTTGCCAATCCTCATAGTCGGACAGATTTGTCCGAACCCCCAGGGTTATTACGTTCTTGCAGCGTCGCAACCTGCTTTCAAGGGCTATTCTCTTTGTATTCAAAGGGAACCTCTGGGTTAGACGTTCATCGTCCTCAACTTTAGCTCACTTTAAGTACTTTAGCTCACTTCTTTTCAGGATTCACGATTTTTCAATGATCTTGTGCATGATCTCCTCAAATGCCTTGTGAAATAGCGAATCGCCCTTATTGCTCATGACCGGCCTGCCCTTGTCGCAGGCTCTGACCATGTCTTGATAGAAAGGGATCGTTCCCAAAAATGGTACGGACATCCGTTCTGCAGTGGCCTTGCCACCATCTTTCTTGAACAGGTCAACAGGTTCTCCGCAATGGGGGCATATAAAGGTACCCATGTTCTCTATGAGTCCTAATACTTCCATGTTCACCTGCTTGCAAAAATTGATCGATTTGCGTACATCGGCAAGGGAAATCTCCTGGGGCGTGGTGACGATGATCACCTTGGCAGTTGGTATGGTCTGGGCCACGGTCAGGGGTTCATCCCCGGTTCCCGGAGGAGAGTCGATTATCAGATAGTCCAGGTTGTCCCATTTTACATCTGCGATAAACTGGCGGATCGCGCCGATCTTGGCCGGACCTCGCCAGATTATCGCCTGGTTTTCATCCTGCAAGAGAGAGGCCATAGACACAACTTTTAGATTCTCTGAGAATGCCTTGGGTTGCGCGAACTTGCCATCCACCACATCCAGGAGTCCAGAAAGCCCCATGATGCTCCCAATGCTTGGCCCGTGGAAATCAACGTCCATGAGGCCCACTTTCAGGCCTCTCTTTGACAGGGCCACAGCAATGTTGGCCGCGATGCTGCTCTTGCCCACACCTCCCTTGCCGCTCATGATCATCAGTTTGTTTTTGATCTTTTCCAGGGAGCTTTGAATCATAAGATCCTGTATATCATGGGCCATCTTTGCCGTGCCCCCGGAGCCACTGGTCTTAAGATCACACGTTTTTCCTGATTCAGCCACTTCGACGCACTCCTTTAATGGGTTTATTGTGTTTACACGGTTTCTTGTGTTTATTGGGTTTTAACCCAACAAACTCAACAAACCCAATAAACTCAACTTACATCTTGATTCCGCATTCCGCATTGCGCCTGTCGGCTTGAGAACATTACCGAAATCCGCAATCGCTTCTTTTACACTCCCAACAGCCGCCTTATCTCCCGGCGACTCCGTGCCAGGTGACTCCCTGGCCAGTAGATCCTTCCACAGGTCTTGCATTCGGAGAATCTATTGTGGCTGGTCCATATGTGCTCAGGTACTTTTCCAAGCACATCCTCGGGCTCGATAGGCTTGAGGAGCCCGTTGCAGACTGTGCAACGAGCAAAGAATCTATTCGGATCGGGTTTGAGACCAAGGAAGCGGATGAGGCACTGGAGCTGCACCTGAGGATCATTCGCCTCCACAAATATCAACCTGTCCGGTGCCATCTTTCCCACAAGCCGGGTATTGCGTGATAGAAGAATCCGGCCTTTGTCTGCCAATGCAAGAAATCTGTCGTTGGACAATGTGCGGGAGTAAACGGTATCGTAACCAAGAATACGAAGCCATTTGGCCAGCTTTCCGAGCATTCGATCAGCAGCAAACCTCATGGTGTTAGACCGTTAAGTTGTTAAATGGTTGAGTCGTTGAGTCGTTTTCCACTCAACCAATCGACTATTCAACTACTCAACTATCTCAGCACCAAGAATCTCCAGGGTGTAAGCCCCGTCTGGGATCGAGATCTTTGTCTGGAACTTTTCCACCGTGAGTGACCAAAGCGACCCCTCTGTGTTTGAGATCGCGATTTTGTGTGGAAGACAAAGGGATTCCACCTCATGAAATTCACTGAATGCAGCCCTGTATTGTAGATTACCCCAACCGTCAAACACCTCAACTTGCTCAACAGCCTTTGCGTCGTCTTTCAGCCATATCTTTTCAATCAGACGTCCCCATTTTTTGTAAAGGCTTAGAAGCCATCCGCCCTCCGCTGTCGAGGCTCGAATCTTGGCATGGTGAAATGGGAGAATAGGGGGCTGACCTGCCAAGAGCCCAAAGAGGTCCTCGGCCCTCACAGGCACGGACACAAAACGTGAAAGATTGCTGACAGTGGCGTCCCCCTTGAAATAGCGATTATCTTGACGGGAATGGAGAAAGAAACTCGATCCATTGATTACAAAGGTCAGGGTGGGCTGCCCCCATGGTCCCAATATCTCCACTCGCAGGTTTTGTGGTTGAGACCCTATCCACACCATGCGAAGAGTTTTCGCGCCGGTCCCGCGAACTGCCCTGAATCTGCCGATTCCACTAAAGCTCTTGAGCTCATTCTTACACTCCTTGAGAGACTCTAAAATCCGGCTGACGTCCGGACCCGGTCCAGTCGGAAAGGCTTTGGGCCTTCGGACACATCCATGAAGGCATAGAAGGCATAATGGAAAAACCAGGGCCGCAAGAATAAAGACCTTTGCAGAACGTTCAATTTTGTTCAAGGTCTACGCATCCTGGTCCAGTTGTTTCTCAACGCATTGTATCTTCTCTTCAAGTGCCTTTGTATCTTCTCCTTTCTTTTCCAGGGATTTCTTGTAGTATTGTAAACCCTTCTTTGGATTGTTTGCCTTCATATAAGCATCGCCCAGGTGTTCCAGAATGGTGGCATCCTCGGGGGCCAAGCTGACCGCTTCCTCGAGGAACTTGATAGCCCTTTCATAAAGCCCTTTCTTGAAATAGACCCATCCTAAGCTGTCCACAATGTAGCCATCGTTTGGCTTCTGTTTCATGGCCCTTTTGATCAAGTCTTCAGCCTCATCAAGATTTCTGCCAAGCTCCGCATACGTGTAGCCCAGATAGTTCAATGCCTCGGCGTGGGTTGGGTCTACATTAATGACAGCCTTCATTTCTTCTATGCAGCCCTTCTTGTCATCGGCCTTGTCATAAACCACACCGAGTCGAAAACGAAGTCTTACGCTGTCAGGTTCAAGCTCTAACCCCTTCTTGAGGGTTACCACCGCTTTATCATATGATTCCATCTCTTCATACAGGGCACCCAGGAATAGATGGAGCTCAGGATCGTCTGGCTCCTTCTCAATTGCTTCATTCATCACACGGATTGCCTTTTCAGTCTCACCTTCTTCCTTGTACAGAAACCCGAGATGAACGACAGCGCTCCGATGATAGGATGACATTTCAGGAACCCTTTCAAAGGATGCGATTGCCTTGTCTGTCTTCTTAAGTCCTTCAAATGCCATCCCCAGAAAGTAATGGAGATCCGGGTTGTCTGGATCATCTCTCAAAAGTACCTGCAAGGTGTCCGAGGCCTCCTCGTATCTTTTCTCGTCCAGGTATATCAGGGCAATCTGTTTGATAACCCGCGGATCGGATTTGCTCCGAAGCTTTAGCTCTTCGAATATACCCTCGGCCTCATCGGATCGACCCATCTGTAAGTAGGAATGGCCAAGCCCAATGGCTGCTCTGAGGTTCTCTGGATTGCTGGCCAGAATCTTGTTGTAGGTCTGGATAACCTTTTCGTGTTTGCCAGTAGCTTCGTAAATACTGATAAGTTCAAAAAAGGCCCGCTCATACTTTGGCTTCAGTTCAATTGCTTTCAGTAACGCAGCCTCGGCCTTATCGTAATGCTTCATCACGGCATAAAGGGTTCCCAGGCAAAAATGCCCAGCAAATGATGCAGGATTGATCTGGATCAGGTCCTGATAGAGCTTCATCGCTTTGTCCGGTTGCTTGATCTTGGTATACTCCGAGCCTAACAGGAAATGGATATTCTCAGACTTCGGATCAAGTGCCAGGGCCTTCTTATAGGCATCAATTGCCTCAGCATGCTGATTCAGGGCAGCATAAATGCCTCCCAAGATGATTAGCGAGGGAACATGTTCGGGATGCTTTTGGATAATATCCTGTGTAACTCCCGAGGCTGCCTTATAGTCGTTCTGATGAAGATAGAGCTTTACCAATTCATTCTTTAGAAAAATGGAATCTTCATCTCTCACCACCGCTTCTTTTAGTAACCTCACAGCCTCGTCAAGTTTCCCGCGTCTCCTCATCAGGCGTGACTCGGTGTAGTAATAGTAACCCCCAGTATCTTTGGGCTTGACTTCCGGAGATGCCACGTCAGCAGGTGGAATCCCTTGGGGTACAGCACAAGCAGCCAGATGGAATATCATGCCAACAGGTATAAGTATCTTAAACAATTTCATAAGTATCATTTCCGGTTTGTTGGGTTTACACGGTTTGTTGGGTTTATTGTGTTCTAAACTCAATAAACTCAACGAACTCAACAGACCCAACAAACTCAACCCATGTCCAGTTCCCCGACGAATGATTCAAAATCGGGTATCTCGCGTTGGAAGTGTGTCCTCATCTTCTTGATCATGCTGTTTTCAATCTGCCGCACACGCTCCCTTGTAATACCATAACCCTCACCTATCTCTCGAAGGGTTGCGGGTGTGTCAGAAAATATACGGTTTTCAAGGATATAGAGTTCTCGCTCACTTAACCGCTTCTTAAACGACCCAAGCTTTTCGCGGATAATAGCCTCCATTTCTTTCTTGGCCACCTGGGTCTCGGCAGACGCTGCCTGCGCGGCAATGAATTCGATCCGCTCGTTGTCCGAGCCTTCCTTGATCGGCGCATCCAGCGATACTTCCCATCTGTCGAGGCGTTGATCCATATCCGTGACCTCCTGTTCGGAGACCCCAAGCTTTTCAGAAAGGAGTTTTGGTTTGGGATCAAAGCCCTCGGATACAAGTCTCTGTTTTTCTTTTTTCAGCCTGAAGAAGAGTTTCCGTTGGGCCTGGGTCGTTCCGATCTTGACCAATCGCCAATTGTCCATAATGAATTTTAGGATATATGCCTTGATCCAAAAGGAGGCATAATATGAGAACTTAACCCCCTTATAAGGGTCAAACTTCTGCACAGCTTGCATAAGGCCAATATTGCCTTCCTGGATCAGGTCAAGCAGGTTTTGCATCCAGACCCGCTGGAACTCCATGGCAATTTTTACCACAAGTCTCAGGTTGGAAGTAATCATCCTGTAGGCTGCCTCTGGATCTCCATGTTCCCTGACCCGGATGGCAAGCTCCTTCTCTTCTTCCCTCGAAAGAAGTTCGTACTGGCCGACTTCTTGCAAATATCGCTGGAGCGGGTCGAATTTGACAAGAGCGGAATCCATTGAGGACCGGTTCGCCTGCGG
>DAOVOU010000247.1 GCA_030629475.1 Desulfobacterales bacterium
AAGGCGATATCACCGGCAACCTCTTCGAATAAGCATCGTTCCTCCTCATCCACGGCCATCCCCACAGAAACCGTAACAGTGATAAACCCGTAGATGCGGCCTTCATGTTCCAGACGAGCTATCCACCGTGCTTTGCCGGCATAGATTCCAACCAGGGGACAATTGCTGCATTCAACGGCCGGGTCTGCCACCACCAAAACACCGGATTGGTTAATAGCCTGATGCATGCACCGCGTCAACTCTCCGCGCTTGAGACCGTCAACCATTGCCGGAAAGCCTTCGCCGGCTCCTGCCTGTGCGGCAGTTATAAACCTGCCATCTCCCTCTATGAGAGCAATCCATGCGCTGTTATATCCCCGGGTCTTGATAAGGTTATCGCAAGCGCCCTGAAGCAGTCTTTCCCGATCCTTTACCTTGATGATAAGTTGGTTCACATTGCGTACGGCCTGAAGGAGGGCATTGAGGTGGACAATGCGCTCCTCTGCCCGCTTGCGATCCGCTATATTTAATAAAAGCTCTCGGTTAAGCTTGATAATGCTATTGTATCGCCATAATGCCATTGCGGTAAATAATATCAGGAACAGTCCGCTCATGGCCGAAACAACCCTGGAGATGGTCCAGAACGGTTGCGGCTTGCCAAACCATTTTAAATAAATATGTTGATAATCGTTTGTCCCCACGAATCGGTTGACAGCCCCATTGAGCCTATCTAATAAATTCATATTCCCTTTGGATACAGCGATCGCCCGTTTGATCTCTTTCAGTGGCTTCCCTACTATCTTGATGCTGTGGTCAACTTTGGCTTCCCGGACTATTTGCATCAATACCGGTGCCGGATAAACCACTGCATCTACGTGACCGGAAAGAAGCTCAAAAACGGCTTCCCGGGGATCGTTGAATACCTCAAGATCAACACCTTCATGGTCTTGAAGTAAAATAACTGCAATATTGTATTTGATTGCAGCGACCTTATGTCCGGCGAGATCATCCACTCCCTTGATATAATTCGTCTCCTTCCTGACAAAGATGCTTATAGCAAAGGTTTCAACGGGGGCAGTATAATCAAAATAAGCCTTCCGGTTTGCAGTAATTCCGATATTGGGAATCAAATCCGCACGACCGGTTTTCACAGCTTCTGCGGCATCTGTCCATGAATTCTCTACAAGATAAGTGACCCTCAGACCCACCATTTCAGCGATCCGATCCATTACATCAATGGCAAATCCTTTTGGTCTACCGCTCTCATCAACAAAATAGTACGGTGGGAAGTCTTTGGGAACAGCGGCAGTAACTTCAATCATATCAGAGCGAACTTGACTTTGGGCTACTGCCGAGTCCATGATAATAACTACAAAAATAAAAATAGTTACCAAAAACATCCTGGAAACTGCAGATCTAACGGGGTTTTTATCTGACATCTTATCCCTTTGCTGGAATTCTTCACAGATTGGTCTGTTTATCATCAGAAAATCCTCCAGCGATCCATTATTCTTCATATTTTTGCTCCTTAACCCAAAATGCGCACAGAATCCTTTACTTTCCATCAAACATGCCTTCCTTGAAAGATATTCTGAACGATGTAAGTGCTAATATCATAACTGGTTACTTGTTACTGGTTGCTGGTCATTGATCAATCATCAATCATCAAAGGTTTTTGCCCAAAAAACCAAAAAAGAAAGGAGAAGCGCCATTCAAGTGAAAATGAGCGTATTTGAAGTTGTCAGTATTTTTAAGGAAAACAATATGAGCGGCTTTATGAGATGATCAGGGTCGATGTCAGAGAGGTAATTGGTCAATATCGTTCCGGGTGGATGAATGGGAATGCAACCCATCGCAACGGCTCCTATAAACGTATCTCTATGTTAAAAGGTATCGGTGAGGTTGATATCCGGGTTCCAAGAGACCATAAAATTATAACTCCTACAAATCTATATAAAATCGAGCAAATGTCAAGGATAGATTATACGACGGGGAGATTTATAGGGTTTTCGTTCAGACACTAACTAAACTCGCAACATAATGACCCCTATTCTTTCCTTGACAAACAAGCCTGATTTTCCTAAATTCCTCGTCTGTATTAGCATATCTGGTGGTTCAATACGAAACATTATTGGAAGGATGGCTATGTCCTTGACCAGCAGCTTTAAGACCTTCAGGAAGAGCTTCTTTAGTAAAGATTCCCCAAAAGTGACAGTTCTTACTTTGCTCGTTCTTACCGGTGCAGGCCTCATCTATTACTCTCATTGGGTATTGCGCACTGATATTGTCTTCTCCCATTTTTTGTACATGCCTATAGCCCTGGCCGGGTTCTTGTGGGGAAAGCGTGGTGTATGGATAGCCGTGTTATTCGGAATATTGGTGATGGTCTCCCATTCCCTTTCCGGCCTTGGTGTTCCATTTGTATCTGAAGCTCTCCGGGCCATGATGTTCCTTGCAGTGGGGCTGATGGTAGGCGTTCTCAGGGAACAGGCACTGCGTTCGGAGAATAACTTGCGGGAGACGCGGGATTACCTGGACAGTCTGATCCGTTTTGCCAACGCTCCCATCATCGTGTGGGACAAAGAGCGGAAGATCACCCTGTTCAATGCCGCCTTCGAGCGACTGACCGGCTACCGGGTTGATGAAGTAATGGACAAGCCACTCACAATGATTTTTAATGGGGTGAACAAAGAGAAATCGCTGGAAAAGGTCGAGCAAACCTTGGCAGGACAGCACTGGGAGACAGTAGAAATCCGCACTCGATGCAAGGATGGAGAGGAACGTATTCTTCTGTGGAATTCCGCCAACATCTATGAGGCAGACGGCAAAACCCTGATGGCCACAATTGCCCAGGGACAGGACATCACCGTGAGGAAACAGGCCGAGGATGCCCTCAATTTACGAGTGAATGAGCTGGCTACTCATGAACACATTGTAGATTCCATGCTCCGCACCCTCGATCTGGACGAAAGACTGGAGATCGGCATCAGGGAAATTATGAAACTGACGGGCACAGAAAAGGCCGGAATAAGCCTTTTAGAGGGCAATCGCCTGGTTATGCGGAAGCAGTTTGGCTTCTCAAAGGATTACTTAGCGTGGGCAGGTGACCTGGACATTGAGGATTATCCCTCTTGTGAAGAGATTACAATAGGCGGGAATGATATTCCTGACCCCGCCTTCCGTCTGGAAACGGGATTTAAAAAAGAAAGGGTGAAAAGCTGGGTGACTGTTCCGTTCAAATCGGGACGAGGTCTTCTCGGTATCCTCATCCTCGCCTCCGGCAGATCCCGGGCCTTTGCCGGGGAAAATATTAACATTCTCTCCACATTGGCGAGCAGCCTCACCCTGATGTTAGAACAGGCACACCTGTACCGGACGGCCCGGGAGCGGCTGGCCCGGCTGACTACGTTGCGGGAGATTGACATCGCCATCTCCGCAAACCTCTCAATGGAGGGGATTATCGATGTGGTGTTGCAAAAGGTCAGCCCTCACATCTTAGTTGATGCCGTGGGGATAAGCTTGATAGACTGGAAGCGAAGACAGACTATACTTGCACGTCTGCATCTGCCGGATGATGTGAATATAGAAGGAGAGGCCTTTGTTCTCTCAGAAAACCTGATGGCCCAACTGGTGATTGAAAAGAGGCCGGTCATCATCTACAATATCAAGTCTGACCCCCGTCTGCAAAATCACAAGGACGTCGCCCGCAAGTACAACCTCAGTTCTTATGTAGGGATTCCTCTTGTGGTTCATCACGAGGTCATCGGTGTGCTCCATCTGCTTACGGTCGAACCCCATGAGTTCAGTAAGGAGGACCTGGATTTCTTTGCCACATTGGCCGGCCAGGCGGCCATCTCCGTTCAGAACGCCCAGCTCTACGAAGAAGCAAAGCGGAGGGCCGCGAACATGGAAAGCCTGACCAAAGCGATTATCAATTTTTCACAGACTAGTGATGAAGAGGATCTTGCCAAACAGACCATGGCTTCCGCTCTCTATGTATCCGGCGTAGAAAAAGGGGTTCTGTTCTGGTACAATAAAAATACAAATGCCCTTGACTTGAGCATGGGCATGGGTATCCCGGAGGATGCAATAAGCAGCATAAGGAAGATGCGTCCGTCTCCGGTAGAGCCAGGGGCAAAACTGACGGGACTGGTGGTTTTCAGAAGAAAACCGGTCTATGTGCCGGATGTGCTTAAAGAACCTCTATGGGAGATGAAATCCCTGGGGACCGGTTCAGCCTACGTCATACCCCTGGCTTACAAAGAACATATCTTTGGAGTATACGTTTTCCTGTCACAACGTACTGATAGCTTCTCATCGGAACAGTGCGCCATGGCCGACACGTTTGTGTCTTACATC
>DAOVOU010000050.1 GCA_030629475.1 Desulfobacterales bacterium
AAACCGGATTAGAACTTAGTTCGCTCCGCTCACAATTGGAATGTTGGAATAGTGGAATGATGGAATAATGGGTTCTGGGTAAATGGGTCACTGGTTTGTTGGCGAAGGTTGCCTTGACAGGAAAATCAAAAAATGGGAAACTTCCTTTATAAATCAACATTCCAATATTCCACCATTCCATTATTCCAGATGCGAGGCAAGAATCCGGGCCACAATAACTTCCTATAACTTCAATAGGTTGTAGAAATTCCGAGACGTAAAATTAGTTTTGTTATGACTCAGGACGGGTGCCATGGACAAACTTGTTTGTCCGTGCCTGTTTTCGACTTGACAACGGGAACTCCACCACCATCCACATGGACAAACAAGTTTGTCCGTGGCGCCATAGGTATTGAGAATAGGGTATAGTTCAACCAAATCGGAAACTTACTTACAATCCATGTATCTTCTCAATAACCTAAGCCTGCCGGCGGGCTTGATTTCAGGTGACTTCCCCGAACCTATTGAGAAGTTACCAATCCATTACTTCTTCTCCCGGCCCAGGGCAATGGCCCCTGTGCGGGCGATCTCCTTGACCCCCATAGGTCTTAAGAGGCTCAGGATGGCTGCAAGCTTATCTGCCGTGCCGGTCACTTCAATGGTATAGTGGGCAGGACTCACATCGACGATGTTACACCTGAATATATCCACAATCCTCAAGATCTCCGCCCTGTAATCTGCCTTGGCTTGAACTTTGATCAAGGCCATTTCCCGCTCCACATATTCTGTCCCGGTCAGGTCATGCACCTTGATCACGTTAATCAGCTTGTTGGCCTGCTTGTTGATCTGTTCAGCAATGGCATCGTCTCCTCGTGTGACCAAGGTTATGCGGGAAATGGCGCGGTCCAGGGTCTCTGCCACACACAGGCTCTCTATGTTGAAACCACGGCCACTGAACAGACCTGCCACCCGGGAAAGTACCCCCGGCTCATTGTCCACCAACAACGATATGGTATGTTTCTGCATAAGTAATCTCCGTTTTAGACGAGAAGCATCTCGGTTAAAGCCGCCCCTGCAGGGACCATGGGGTACACACCTTCTTCACGAGCCACCCAGAAGTCCATCATGGCAGGACCCGGGCTCTTCAGACCCTCCTTAAGGACCGAATCGACCTCTTCCGGCTTTGTGGCCTTCAGGCCCAAAGCCCCGTAGGCCTCGGCGAGCCTCGAAAAATCAGGCGCATGTTCGATATCTGTGGCCATGTACTTTTTCTTATAGAAGAGTTCCTGCCACTGGCGGACCATGCCAAGATACCTGTTATTCAAGATAACTACTTTCACCGGCAAGCCGTATTGCACGGCCGTGGCCAGTTCCTGGATATTCATCTGAATACTGCCATCGCCTGCCACATCCACAACGAGTCTGTCCGGGCAAGCCATCTGCGCTCCGATAGCAGCGGGCAGACCGAACCCCATACAACCAAGCCCGCCAGAGGTAATGAAACAATTAGGATGATCAAAGTGATAATACTGGGCTGCCCACATCTGGTTTTGTCCCACCTCAGTAGTAATGATGGCTTTTCCCTTTGTCAGTTCGTACAGCCTTTCAATCACATATTGAGGTTTGATACTGTCTTTTTGTTCATATCTTAACGGCTTGGTATCTTGCCATTTTTCTATCTGGTCAAGCCAGGGCTTGCGGCTTTTCTTGGCAAACTTTACATTCTCCTTGTCAAGAAGCTTGTTAAGTTCTTTCAAGGCGATCTTGCAATCCCCTACGATGGGAATGGTCACGGGGATATTCTTGCTGATAGAAGTGGGGTCTATATCAATATGGATGATCCTGGCATTTGGCGCAAAGGCTGCCACCTTGCCTGTGACTCTATCATCAAACCGCACGCCAATGCCTATGAGGAGATCACATTCCCCAATGGCCATATTGGCGCGGTAGGTGCCGTGCATCCCCAGCATTCCCAGCCAGAGAGGGTGGCTCCCGGGAAAGCTGCCAAGGCCCATCAGAGAGGCGGTGACCGGGGCGTTCAACTTCTTTCCAAACTCGGTCAATTCCTTGGATGCCCCGGAAAGAATAACCCCGCCCCCGGAAAAGACAACAGGTTTTTTAGCTTCTTTTATCAGCGCTATAGCGCGGTGCAATTGTTTCAAATTGGGTTGATATGTGGGGTTGTAGGAGGCCATCCGGGGTTCTGGCAAGGGCTTGTACTTTGCTTTGCCCTGGACCACATCTTTAGGAAGATCCACAAGCACAGGGCCTGGCCGGCCTGACCGCGCAATATGGAAGGCCTCCTTTATCACCCTGGCCAGGTCGTCCGTGCGTTTCACAAGATAGTTATGCTTGGTGCAAGGCCGGGTGATTCCTACGATATCAACTTCCTGGAAGGCATCGTTTCCGATGAGCGCCGTAGGCACCTGACCTGTCAGTACAACCACCGGGATAGAATCCATATACGCAGAGGCAATCCCGCTAACCGTGTTGGTAGCCCCTGGCCCGGAGGTGACCAGGCAAACGCCCACACTGCTTTTTGCCCGCGCGTAGCCGTCTGCTGCATGAATTGCCCCCTGTTCATGGCGCACCAGGATGTGCTTGATGTCTGTCCTGCCGAGTTCGTCATAAATGTCAATAACAGCGCCGCCCGGGAAACCAAAGATGGTGTCAACACCTTCTTCCTTAAGGACGGCCATAATGATTTGCGCTCCTGTCAGTGTTTTCAATCTATGTCCTCCCATGTTGTGTTTGTTGTGCTTGTTGTGTTTGTTGTGCTTGTTGTGTTTGTTGTGTTTGTTGGGTTTTTTGGGTTTTTTGGGTCTGTGGGATTAACCCAATAAACTCAACAAACCCAATGAACCCAATGAACTGTTAGGACTCACCTCACCACCGCTCCCTCGCCTCCTGACGACACCGCCCGAGCGTATCGTGCCATGTATCCTTTGGTTATCTTGAATTTAGGGGGGCGCCATGTTGAAAGCCTTGCCTCAATCTCCTTTTCCGAAACCTTTAAGGTGATGCGCTTTTGGGGAATATCGATGGCAATGCGGTCTCCATCCTCAACAATGGCAATGGGCCCGCCATCCATGGCCTCGGGTGAGACGTGCCCTATGGCCGCCCCGCGGGTTCCGCCTGAAAACCTGCCATCAGTGATCAAGGCCACATCCGCATCAAGCCCCATACCGGCAATGACAGATGTTGGCACCAACATCTCCCGCATCCCAGGCCCACCCCTGGGTCCTTCATACCGGATAATCACAACATCCCCCTTCTTTATCTTTCCGGCCATGATGTCAGAGGTGGCCTCTTCCTCGCTGTCAAACACGCGGGCCGTACCCTCGTGGCGGAGCATCCGCCGGGCCACAGCCGATTGCTTCACCACACACCCTGAAGCAGCCAGATTCCCAAACAGCACCGCAAGCCCCCCTTGCTTATGGTACGGTCTTTCCAGGGGACGAATGACGCTTTTGTCTCTGATCCGGCTATCTTCAATGTTCTCTTTGACCGGTCTACCTGTGACCGTCAGGCAATCGGTACGGATCAACCCCTTGCGAGAAAGTTCCTTCATCACGGCACTCACACCGCCGGCCCGGTCGAGATCCTCTATGTGATGACTTCCTGCCGGACTAAGATTACAAAGGTGAGGTGTCTTCTCGCTCACACGATTGAAGGCATCAAGATCGATTCTGACGCCAGCCTCCCGCCCAATGGCCATCAAATGCAAAACCGTATTGGTAGAACACCCCAGGGCCATATCTACCGCCATGGCATTTGCAAACGCCTTCTCCGTCATGATTTTTCGGGGAGTGATCCTCTTTTTCAGGAGCATCATGATCTTCATCCCCGCCTGTTTGGCCAGGCGCGTCCGAGCGGCCATGACCGCCGGGATCGTCCCGTTTCCAGGAAGACCCATCCCGATGGCCTCAGTTAGACAATTCATGGAATTGGCCGTGAACATGCCTGCACAAGAGCCGCATGTGGGGCATGCGGTGTCTTCGATATCCGCCAGTTCCGCTTCACCGATCTTGCCTGATCTGAAAGCCCCTACCGCTTCAAAGACACTCACAAGGTCTATCTTTTTCCCGTTATGGGTGCCAGCCAGCATGGGCCCGCCGCTAACCACAATAGTTGGAAGGTTCAGCCGCGCTGCCGCCATCAGCATGCCAGGCACAATCTTGTCACAGTTTGTGACCATCACCATGGCATCAAAGGCATGGGCAATGGCCATCACCTCGACAGAGTCCGCAATCAGCTCCCGGCTTGCAAGTGAGTATTTCATCCCTATGTGGTTCATAGCGATCCCATCGCAAATCCCTATAGTGCCAAACGCGATAGGGGTGCCGCCCCCCATGTAGACACCAGCCTTCACCGCATTGACAATTCGATCCAGCTCCACGTGTCCTGGTATGATATCGTTGGCCGAATTGGCAATCCCCACCAGTGGCCTGCCCAATTCTTCATCTGTATACCCCATGGCCTTAAACAGGGAACGATGGGGAGCACGTTCTATACCGGATTTTGCGCTCTCGCTCTTCATGCATATCCTCCGGGTTCGCTATCCGATTTTTGATTTTTTTTGTTCAATCATCGTAACTACTCAGGTTGTCAGGTTCACGGTTCACGGTTGGCTACTTTCTTCATCGCTCTCTAACCTTGAACCGCCCGCCCTGGCGCGACAGAAGCCGGAGAATGCCCCGCAGAGAAAAACCCGGTCTGGGCCAGGGTGAACCTTGGAACTTTGAACCTGAGTAGTTACCAATCATCAATCATCAATCATCAATCCAAAGACTCATGTGTGCGAAAGTTTGTATTGAAAGCTGCTCTCCAGGGCCTCCCAGCTTGCCTCAATAATATCTGTAGAAACTCCAATGGTATTCCACACGCGCTTTTGGTCGCGGGATTCTATGAAAACCTTCACACGGGCCGATGTTCCGTCGCGACCCTCTATGACTCGCACCTTAAAATCGACAAGGTGCATTTTTTTTAAGTCCACCAGAAAAAATTTGTTCAGGGCCTTTCTCAAGGCATTGTCCAGGGCGCTCACTGGGCCGTTTCCCTCTGCCGCAGTAATCTCTTGTTGATCCCCCACGGAAATCTTGATGGTGGCGTATGCCCTGCACGGAAGATCCTTCTCCTTTTCAATGGCCACCCGGAATGATTCCAATTGGAATAGCGGTTTGAATTGCCCGGTGAGC
This sequence comes from Desulfobacterales bacterium, assembly GCA_030629475.1. Taxonomy (GTDB): domain Bacteria; phylum Desulfobacterota; class Desulfobacteria; order Desulfobacterales. The sequence continues at coordinate 5,178 of DAOVOU010000050.1, forward strand.
CTTTTCAACAGGAGTTCAAAAGAGCCTTCCGCTGCATCAAACTGATACCCTTCATGCTCCAGTCGCTTTATCTCTTTGGCGATTTTCCGACTGTCAAATCCATCTCCTCCAAGCTCGATCCCCAGTTCCCTGGCCTTGTAATCCACATTGCTCTTGCCAGAAAGATCGGACATAAGCACACGGCGCTCATTTCCGATGACCTCTGGTTCCATGTGTTCATAGGCCTTTGGCGTCTTCATGATGGCATTGACATGCATGCCTCCCTTATGCGCAAAGGCGCTTTTTCCCACAAAAGGGCGTCCGTTAAACGGGGTCATATTGGCCACCTCGCTGACGTAGCGCGACAGTTCCGTGAGACGCTGCAGATTCTCCTCGCTCATACATGACAGTCCCATCTTGAGCTGGAGGTTAGGAATAACCGAGGTCAAATCAGCGTTGCCACATCGCTCTCCATACCCGTTAATAGTTCCTTGAACCATGACAGCGCCAGCGCGGACCGCCACCAGGGTGTTCGCTACCGCAAGACCACAGTCGTTGTGGGTATGAATCCCGACTTTTACTGGAATACGCGGACATATCCTTTCCATGATCTCGTGTATTTCAAAAGGGAGGGTCCCACCGTTTGTATCACACAGCACTATCACATCGGCACCACCTGAAACGGCGGCCTCTATTGTTTTCGTAGCATAGTCTGGATTATTCTTGTAGCCATCAAAAAAATGTTCGGCGTCGTAAATGACCTCGCGGCCCTGAGAATGAAGATGGGCCACGCTGTCATAAATCATGGCCAGGTTTTCTTTCAAGGTAGTGCGAATGACCTCATTCACATGAAGATCCCAGCTTTTGCCAAAGATAGTCACAGTAGGGGTTTCGGACTGAAGAAGGGCTATGAGGTTTTGATCTTCTTCAGCGCGTGTATTCTGTCGCCTCGTACTCCCAAAGGCTGCAAGGCGCGCATGTTTAAAGGGCGCCTTTTTGGCCAGTTCAAAAAACCGTACATCCCTTGGATTGGAGCCAGGCCACCCTCCCTCGATGTGATGCATACCCATGGCATCAAGTCTTTGGGCAATCCGGAGTTTGTCCTCAGCAGAAAAATTGATCTTTTCTCCCTGCGCACCATCCCTGAGTGTTGTATCGTAGATCAAGATCGATTCCATAGCGGAAATCCCCAAACAAAGAGTCCTGTTTAAATATTCTGCGGATCAAATTCTTTGCCCGCACTGCTCGTTAGTTAGTAACCAGCCTAGGCCCTAACGTTGAGAATGTCAAGAACAAAGGTAGGCGTTCACAGGTTCAGAGTTCACCGTTCAGGGTTACCTTTTTTGATTGTCGATTGTTTTTTCAATCATCAATCATGAAACATCAATCGGGCGGTGACAAGGGGTCAGCTCTCAACATTTGTTCGGTGAACCCTGAACCCCTGAACCCCTGAACCATTGAACGGTTACAATGGTCTTTCATGGTAAAATTCCGATCGCCTTACACAGTGACACTTTACTAAAAGGGCGTGATGCGATAAGGGAAAACTCCGAAGTCGTTTTGGGATATTCAGGTCTATACCACATTAATAATCGTTTTTGATCCAACTTTGACACTTGATGTGTAGTATACTGAACTTAATTCGCTTCGCTCACAATTGGAATAATGGAATGTTGGAATACTGGAATATTGGGTTAAGAGGAATGAAAACAATTAGAAAATGATTTTTTTTTGCTTCTCATCCCCAACATTCCATCATTCCACTATTCCATCATTCCATACTGATGGCCCAGAAAAGCGCCACTTAAAGATGAGTGATTACAACGTGTTGTAGAAATTCCGAGACGTCAAATTATGGAGGTGGCAGAATAATGGCTACACTTAGAAAAGCACTGATTGTTTTTGTTCCGGTCATCGTCTGGGTGGTCTTGTTTGGTCTCGGATGCCAGAAAAAAGAGGACAAAGAGAAGGCTCAAAAGGGGCCGGCAGTGCCCATTGGGCCGCATGTTGAGGAATCGGCTTCATTGGACAAAAAGCAGATGCCTCCTGACATGGGAGGAGAGTACCCCAAGGAAATGATGGAAGCTCTACAGAAGATACAACCGGAAAAAGCGGCTTCACCTCGGGCAAAGAAAGACCATGTCCCGGTGTCCGTGTCTCCGGACGTTCGGAGCAAATGGAAGGCTGTCGTAATAGAGGTTGCCAACAAACAAACGAATGAACAGAAAGACTATGTTGTTGATATCAACAAAAGCTTCGTCATTCCAAACACCAAGATAAAGATTGACGTGCTTGCCTTTCTCCCTGATTTTTCAATGTCTCCAAAGGGGATAACTTCTCTTTCCAATGAACCTAAAAACCCCGCTGTCAAGGTAGTCATCCGCGAGGACGGTAAAAAGATCTTTGAAAGCTGGCTCTTTCAAAAACTACCCACGATTCATCCCTTTGAACACGAAGTGTATGGTATCAAACTGAAGGGCCAAAAGCCGGCATAGACGGAAAAAGGGTGATGCTTTGGATGATCCCAGGGAGGCGTCTGTTGAAAGAGCATGATTGCACACTTATAGAAATCAAGCAGGAAATTCCGGGTTTTGATCATTTCATCGGCTCGTGGGTATACAGGGGAAATATTAATTTAGTGGTGGATGTGGGGCCAGCCAATTCAGCGGGCAAGTTGATAGAGGCCCTTATGAAGATGAACATGGAGAGGGTGGATTACATACTGCTCACACATATACACATCGATCATGCAGGTGGACTGGCCGAATTCCTGGAGCATTTCCCGATGGCCCGGGTAGTATGTCACGATAAAGGGATAAGGCATCTCGTAGATCCCTCTAAGCTATGGGAGGGCAGCCAAAAGGTCCTCGGTGAGATTGCTGAAGCCTTTGGTCCTCCTGAAGGTGTAAAAGAGAAGATGTGTATCCCCCACACACAGGCACAGGCACACATGAAAAACCTTGTCGTCATTGAGACTCCCGGTCATGCCCCTCACCACCTCAGTTTCAGTTACGGGAAAAACCTCTTTGCCGGTGAGGCCGGTGGCAACTATTTCCCCGTCCGGGATATGGATTACCTGCGCCCTGCCACCCCTCCCAGATTTTTCCTGAAAGATTTTCTGGAGAGCGTGGACAAATTGATGGCTCTGGGTGACCAGCGTATATGCTATGCCCATTTTGGAGACGCCCCAAACTCTCGCCAGATGCTGAAGCGGTTCCGGGCTCAGATTCTGAGATGGAAACAGGTTATTCAGAAAGAGATGTCACCCGGTTCTAATGATCTTGTGATGAGATGTGTGGATAGTCTCCTGGAAAAGGATCATGATTTGAAGGCGTTTAGGTATATGGACCCTGATACACAAAAGAGGGAAAGATTCTTCATGGCCAATTCAGTCAGGGGCTACATAGGGTTTTTGCAAGATGCATGACAATGTCCCCGCCCCCCTTTGCTAAAGGGGGGAGATTGGACTCTTAAGTTAATGACATTCTTTGATACCCAATACTCCAGTACTCCAACACTCCGGCCAATTCGTGCAGGCAGAGCCATTTGACTCTGACCACGCCCCAAGGACGTGGAATTATATTTCGAAATGAACTACCCCGCGGCAAGCTGCGGGGTATCAAAATAAGTGTTTTATCTTTTCTATCGCAGCAAGCTGCGGGGAATTAAACCCTACAGATTTCGCATCGCCCTTCAAGTGATTAGAGTAATCCGTGTAATCTGCGAAATCTGTGGATTAAAAGACGTGGATGGCAGACGATCGGATCGCAATGTGGACGTCTTTCCCTTCCAGGAGCTTCATTTCAAAGAGAGCGCCCCTGGTGAGTATTGCCCTAAAAATGACATTTCCCGTCCTGACCGCAACCTCGTGGTAGATGCCGCGATCTGTCAGCTCTAATACCTTGCCTTGAAAGACGTTAATGCCATTTCCGGAAACCTTTTCTTTGCTTATCACAATATCTTCAGCCCTGATGGCCACGTAGCGCTTGTCTCTTTCGGGTGGACTCTGGAGGTATAACTCCAGGTCATCCACCACGGCTTTGGTGTCTCTAAAGGTGGCCGGGAAGACATTTTTCATGCCCACAAATTCAGCCACAAAAGGAGTGGCCGGCCGTTGGAAAACTTCAGAGACCAGGCCAGTCTGTTCAATTTTCCCGCGGTTGAGGATGGCCGTGCGTTGGCCCAGGAACAGCACTTCGGCAAAATCGTGGCTGACCATCAAGAAGGTGATTCCCACCTCTTTGTGGAGTTTTTTCAGAACGTCCCGAATCTCTTCGCGGAAATTGGGGTCCAGGGCGGAGAGTGGTTCATCCAGAAGCAGCACGGAAGGA
>DAOVOU010000193.1 GCA_030629475.1 Desulfobacterales bacterium
ATAGGGGAGAATCTTTGACGAGTTTTCTGTCAAATCACAAGGGAAAAGAATCTTCTTTATTTCCGCCATCGCTTGCACCTCCTTTTTTTGTTTGGTTCTTTAGAAATTTGGAAACTCGTTTTTGGTTACATTATGGAGTGAGCCGACCGTGTCGGCGGAAGATCCGGCAACACGGTTGCCTTGTCCAGAATATGGAATGTCCCCATAGCCGCCTCCAGTCCTGATCTTTCCCACCTCCCTTCCCGAATTGTTTGTACGTGCATCTATTACCCTAATCGGGAGAAAAAAACAATTCATATTTTGGCATCCTTCATAGAAGCCAAAAAGTAGTTTACACTTTTTTGACATAAAATCCTTACGGCCCGCCCTGGCGCTACAGGCTCAAATTAATCTACCAAGCCTATACTCCAGGTCTGGGCCAGGGATTAACTCCAAAAGCTCAAGCCTAAGGAGTTTAGGCGTAAGCCTTTTATTCTCTTTTGTGAGAAAGTGTAAACTGAAGAATGAAGGATGCCCATATTTTGCGAAGTGGTTATCCGGTCCCGGACGAAAACCGATGAGGATAGCACCTTCTCAGCACCTGTGCGACAGTTGCCTTGAAGCCGTCAATATTATTGCCGCGCTTCTCCCAAAAACCTGCCGCCCTTTGGACCGCGGGGTGCTTTGCATGCTCCGTAAGGAAGGTGTGGACCACTACTGGTAGAGGAGACTTCCGGTTCTGGAGTTCCTCCAATATTGCCAGTCCGCTCACATAAGGCATGTCCAGGTCTAAGATCAGGAGATCTGGAGGCTCATCAGCATGAGTCATCCTCACCACCTCGCGGCCATCCTTGGCGGTCCGGACGCGGTAGCCCTCTGCCATGAACTCGCGGCGCAAAAACTCCCGAACGTGGGGGTTGCGGTCTGCGATCAATATGGTGAATTGTTTGGTCACGGCATTTACCTTCTCAGTCGTTTGGAGTGAGAAAGAGCAATGGGTGTGCCAAGACAAATGATGACTGGTAATCGGAACAAGTAGTTGAAAACAGGTAATATTATTCAAGAGAGGACGGAACTTTGCCCGTGGCCCATGAAAGATGTCTGTCAGTATTCTTTACAGATTGTAAAAGTGAAAACCCGTGCCAAGACAAACGACCGATTCGGATTGAACCAACTTTAGACTTCTTTCTCCCTCTGGCCTTGCCAAAATCTTTCGACCTATGCGGTCACTTGAAAAATCCCCCTAAATCCCCCTTTACAAAGAGGGGTTCCCAAAATTAAAAAGCTATAAATATCAACTACTTACAAAGAGGCAAAAAGGCGATTTCCTAAACCATAAAAATAGCTAGAATATCAATATGTTATGTCGGAACCAGGGTCAATTAAGCGGCTTTTTTAGCATTTTTCATGGCCAATTTTGACCGGTTTAGGAAGCAACCTTTTTGGGAAAGGCTTACAAATATCAAGGCGAGTCTCCTTTAACCGAAGTTTCTATCCTAAGGCGATATTTTTCAATTTTGGACAGGAGGGTGGGCCGGGAAACTCCTAATAGTTCGGCTGCACGGGTGCGGTTGCCGGAAGTGAGTTCCAGGGCTTCACTGATTAGCACTGCGGCAAAGTGGTCCATCAGGGAGTTAAACGTATCCTTTGCAGAGCCGCAGGTGAGTGTTTCGCGAACCCATTGACGGATCGCCTCATTCGCGCTGCTCTCTGCCCCCGCTGAGACACGCTCGCGGCCCATGGCCTGGGCCATATCCTCCAGACTGATGGGGCCGCCTCGGTTGAAGATCAATGCCTTTTGGATTGTATTGGACAGTTCGCGGACATTACCCGGCCAATGATGACCTCTAAGAAAGGTCGTGGCCTTCTTAGTTATTCCCGGATTGTCAGCGTTCATCTCTTTTGAGAAGCGGGCAAGGAAGTAATCGGCAAGAAGAGGGATATCGTCGAACCGATCGCGCAGTGGAGGAAGCCGGAGGGTGACCACCTTGAGGCGATAATAGAGATCCTCCCGGAACCGGCCCTCAGTTAAGGCCGCTTCCAGGTCCCGGTTGGTGGCCGCAATCATTCGTACGTCCACCGGGATGGGCTCGCGGCCGCCGAGGCGTTCTATACTCTTTTCCTGGAGCAGGCGCAGGATTTTGGCCTGGATGCTGAAGGGCATGTCGCCGATTTCATCAAGGAACACCGTCCCGCTGTGGGCTTGCTGGATCTTCCCCACACGGCGGCTCACCGCACCGGTGAAGGCCCCTTTTTCATATCCGAACAGCTCACTTTCCAGCAGGGTCTCGGGAATGGCCACGCAGTTGATCACAAGAAAAGGTTTATCTGGCCGGAGACTGTGCTGATATATTGCACGAGCCACCAGCTCCTTGCCGGTGCCAGACTCGCCACGGATAAGTACCGTGGCGTCAGTAGGAGCTACCCGGCCAATGGCCTTGTAGACTTCCTGCATGGCCTTACTTCGACCAATAATTGCTTCGGCAGAGCCCGCCTCCGGGACTGCGTCTATCTCCACCCTTGCGCGCATGAATCGACCCGCTTCGAGGGCCTGGTCAATCAAGGTCAAGATGTCGGGGATCTCGAATGGCTTGAGCACATACTCGAAGGCGCCTAACTTGGTAGCCTCGATGGCAGTCTCAGTAGTGCCAAAGGCCGTCATCACTATCACGGGAAGCCTGGGCTCTATTTCGCGTATTTCCCGAAAGGTCTCAAGTCCACTCATTCCGGGCAAGCGCACATCCATGACGACCATGTCGGGCGCGCACTCACGAATCATAGCAATGGCCGTCTCGCCTTTAGGCGCGGTGCGTATGGTGTGGCCTTCTTCGGTCAAGAGTTTGTCGAAGCTTTGCCGCAACTGGGCATCGTCATCAACGATCAGGATCTCACCCAATACTGTCTCTCCTTGCATGGAAGGGTAATGGTGAAGGTTGCTCCCTTGCCTCTATGAGATCTGAGATTCAGCCAGCCGCCGTGGTCTTCGACGATTCGTGCGGCGATGCTCAGGCCGAGCCCCGTGCCTTCCTCTTTGGTGCTGAAAAATGGCTCAAACAACGTGTCCTGGATAGTTTCAGGGACCCCCGGGCCGTTGTCTTTCACCTGGATGACCACTACGCTGCCCAGTGGTTCGATAATGCCCTCCTGCTCGGATATTACAATCCGGCCACCTCCTCCCATGGCTTCGCATGCGTTAACCAGCAGATTGACCAGGACTTCTTTCAACTGCTCCGGATCTGCCGCGATCTCGGGAAGCCGGCGTTGGCGTTCAAGCTTGATGTCAGCACCGTACGATTCGAGGCGGTGCCGGAGAAGCTGGAGGGCCATGTCCACTACATCCGAAGGACTCACTTTCTGCATCTTGAGTTTGGGCGGCCGGGAAAACTCGAGGAAATTCTGAACGATGTTATCAATGTGGCGGATCTCTTCCGAAATAACGTCGAAGTCGTCTTTTTGGGTTTCAGACAGCTCCATCGTTCGCCCCATAGAGAAGAGTCGCATCTTCACTGATGTCAAAGGGTTTCGGATACTGTGTGCCATTCCTGCCGCCAGCTTACCCACAAGGGCCAACTTTTCAGACTGCAAGAGATGCTCCTGGCTCCGCTCTAACTGGATCTTGGTTTGGTCCACGTGCTCCATCAGGCTGTGAAGCCGACGGCTTACGGCCTTGACCTCATCCCCGGATGCGACGGCACCTCCGGCTCCATCTCCATCCAACGCCAGCCTGCGAAGCGGATTCAGGACTTGTCTCATTAGAACAAAGGCCAATAGCACGCCGAGAAGAATAGCTGCCCATATGGTTGTGCCCGCAATGAGCCTGAGCTGTTTGGCCTGGGTGTGGATTTGCATGCGGGTGAGGTTAATCCTTCTATCATGAACATCCTTGTAGCCCTCGCACAGGTCGAGAACCTTAAAGAAGTGACTGCGCACCTCCCAATGGAGCCTGGCCCCGGCCTCCCGCTCTCCAGCCATGTAGAGAGCGATTACCTGGTCTTTGTTTTTTATGTACTCAGCATAGCCGGACGCGATTTGATCTATGGTTTTCCTGTCAGTTGCCGTGCGAGCAAGTCCCCGGACCTCGCTGAGCCGTTCTTTGAATGACTGGCGGTACTCTCCCAGTTTTTTGAGCCAGTCCGGGTTGCCGTCCAGGAAGTAATAGGAGACAAACCCCTTCTGGTTCACCAGAGCGTTGTCCAAGGATTCGGCAGCCTGAAGTGCAGCCAGGTCCTTATCGATGATCCCCTTCAAAAGGGAGTCTGTCTGATAGGTGTGCCACATCATGACGGACCCGCCAGCCGACGTGATGGCAACCAGGGCGGCCAGAATCAAGAACAGACGGGCGCGTAGACTAATTCGGTTCCACATCATGAACTTAGCTCCGCTTCGCTCCGCAATTGGAATGATGGAATGATGGAATATTGGAATATTGGGTTAGGAGGTTAAGATACTCAACTTTTGCACCCTTTTCAAGTATTTGATTTGAAAAACCAAATTGGAACAAAGGAAATCCTTTGATTGCCTTTGCCCGTTATGGTATGTAATAGTATGTCTTGGAATTTCTACAACTCGTTGTAATCATATATCTTTCGGTGGCAATTTCCTGAGCCGTCAATATGGAATGATGAAAAGCAATTGGATAGCCCTTGTAGTCGTTTGCCTTAACGAATATCATCCGCACGTTACAACTTGCAGCCCATGAAAATACAGGCGTCTGGAGACAAATATCGCCTTCTGTTTGATTACGATCCGAATCCTATTTTTGTGGTTGATGCGGAATCGGCCAAAATCCTGGATGCGAACAAGCCGGCCAGCGTGACATATCAATACGACTACCGAGAACTGTTGGAGATGTCCTTTCTCGAATTGTTCGATACTGACGAGGCGGATCGGCTCTGGAAACATCTTCATGACTTTGCCAGGGAGGACTCGGTCTTCATCCCCAAGCTATGGGCCAGGAGGAAAGGGGGTGATTATTTCTATATCCACTGCCATGCCCGGGCTGGTAAATTTCAAAAAACAGAAAGTGGAGCATCTGGTCTCTTTTATATTATTAGGACTGTAGATATTAGTGAACGTCTTGA
>DAOVOU010000131.1 GCA_030629475.1 Desulfobacterales bacterium
AATGGGGGACGTTCTTAACTATTTAACTTACTTATCAGTTTCTCATCTTCACGACTTGAGCGCTTGAAGCCGTATTTCTTTCCTTGTTTTCTCATTTTCCTCAACTATGAGTTTTGCAATGAGTTTAAATCCCTCATCCATCCTTCTTAATGTCTCATCTATTTTGTCCAATACCCTTCCATTGACCTCAACAGTCCCTGATATCGGCCTCAGGATACCGCATAGGATCTAGCGTGTTGAAAATCAGGCTCTTCTTGATATCAATATTGATCCCATTTTCATTCCAATTTGGTACCTGCCATCTGACGTCTTAAGTAAAACGGTTGCGGTTGCGCGGCTCGTATCGGGATTCGTGAAACGGCCCGCCCTGGCGCGACAGAAGGTGGACAATGCCACGGAGAGAAAAACCCGGTCTGGGCCAGGGTTATCGGAAAAGAACAACGCAACCGACCGACGTCATACGAAACGAGCAGCGCAACCCCTAAACGATTAACGTATAACCTATGAATGTCCATATAAAACCCAACAAAGATCCGACGTACTGAGTTGCCACCTCTCTCTTGGCCATAGATACAATCAGATGTTTTTGTAAAAATATCAGTCTGATGAAGTAGAAAAAGCTCTTTATCATTCCAGTCCTTTTTGTGTTTATCTGCGTTGGTTTGCGAAAATCCCGTCTTGACTGATACAAACAATTCTGCAAAATAACCCCAATACCAGCGTCGCTGAGCTGCGACTGTATGGACGGTGTTATCCGGGTCAAAAATCGGTCTTGGATCCGGTTATGGCACAGCGCTTGCCAGGGAGATCGTCGGAGCCGATGGTCTGGTCGTATCCATTGAAATTGACTCTCTAACTTTTGAATTTGCGAAGAAAAACCTAGAAAATAGAGGTTACGATGATATTGTCCTCATTTGGGAAGAGCTGCATGCGTGCGAATGCTTTTCAAAAAAAGAGCGACAAGCTTTGAGAGTTGGAATACCAGGTGGCTTCGAATATCGGCTTCACAGAATAGCTTTATGGTATGTTCGGCCACACGCAGAGCCCGGCCCAACCTTTCGACCTTTTCAGGAAACAACGCCAGGATTTTGTCACAGTAAACTTCTGCCAGTCCCCTGCATCTATCAAGAGTGGCTTTGAGACGAGTCAGTTGTTGGAAGTCTTGAGGCTCAAACCTCTCACGCCAGAAGTACAATTCGGATTCTACGGCTTGGCATTCCTCGGCATCAAAACCACTTAAACGCAGGTTTTCAACGGTGAGGGCCAGGGCGTACAGCGCGGGTGACCAGGGCATCCCGTCTTCTGAGGCTTCAAAATGATTGATCAGTTGACTCAAGAGAACAAAGGAAAAATCCTCGAGCCTGCTATCTGCTATCTGCAGTTCTTGTGCTTCAGAACCGGAGTTATCTTTAAGTCTTTCGTGAAATTGGCCGCGAAGCCTTGTCAAACGCTCGAACGTGGTCACCGGTTGTTCGGAGGTGTCTGCTTTTTCTTTGGCTTCAAGAAACTCGCGGATCAAATCGACTTCCTGGACACTTCCCTTTTTAGTCATTGCCTCAAGTTGTTCATCCAAAGAGCGGGCATTGAAAAACTCCTTGAGTTCTTCATGAAATCGCTTGAATTCTTCCACAAAAGCGGGGGGATATTCGGCATCCGGGGCCGTTATCCTTTCAAGGAGAGCCGCCGAGGTGGCAAGGTCTTCTGGGCCGGCGCAACGATGCAGCTTGTTCTGGAGCGTATGCTTGATTTCCCGTTTGAGTTCTTTGGGAATATCGTTTCTGTGGGCGATGTCCCGAATGCGCGTGAGTGGCTCCGCGCTCGTGAAAGGGCTGCTGAAAGAAGGAAGCCACGGATAGATCTTCCTAATTATGAAAATGTTGTCCGAAGTAATCATCTGGGAGAGTCGATCATATATGCAACGTCCCATCTTTGCATGATGAGATGGACGGTAGTGCCGGCCGTCCTCGCTCAAGGGGACTTCACCCGTGCCGAGGAAACGAAGATAAATCGCTAAGCAAACGAGGTGTTCCGTGTTGAGATCAAAGGTCTCATCAGTAAGAAGGTCATTGATCCAGCCGAGTTTCTCCCTCCAGCTTCGATGTTGCCGATCCGCTTTGGCAATCGTATTTGCAAAATCATCCTTATGGACCACATCGGGTTCAACGGTGGGCTTGACCCTGCCGATCATCTCGCGCAGTCTGTTGCATGCCTCCTTGAGCAGTGTCGGTGGTTCGGGCCACTGCTCAAGGATGATGCAGCCCGAGAAATTGCGCCTTTTCAAGCGTTCTGTGAATCCCTCTATGCCTGAAGCATCTTTTCCGGCAGGACCTGTAAAAAGGGGCAAGTGGCTGTCATAGTCTCCATAGTTTTCGTGCATATGTATATGGATGATCGGCACCTGGGGATCGAGCAGATCAATGAACTTAAGGTAGTCGTTCCGCGTTGCCTCGCACAGGTTGGCGTGCCCTATGTCCAGACACATTCCCACGCAAGCGTTCTCTGAGGAGCCGGGGCTGCGAAGCTTTCTGAATAGCTCATTGAACTCCTGTGGTCCGGTAACCGGTGTGTTCTCGATAGAGAGCCTGATGCCGACCTGGACCAAAGGTTTCATTAACGGGATGATGGCCCGAGCATAGGAATCAATGCCTTCTTCGGTGTAAAGATGGATATTGAGAAGAGACGCACCGATGTCCCGGGCAAACTCCAGGGTTTGGAGAAGTCGTTCCCAGACCTCGGGTTGCAGGGGGTTGACCTGCCACGGCGCATGGACGGACAGGCATATGTCGTGCTCCTGGGCGGTATTCTTGATGTGACGACGTGTCTTGGCATCAAGGTCACTTTCTTCCCAACCCGCTCCTGACTTCTTCTTGTCAGGAAACCACTCGAATGCATCGAAACCGTTTTCCACCGCGTACTCGAAAGGCTGTGTGGGGGTCAAAGCCGAGAAGGCGGTCTGGTTGCCGATTCGGATACGCACGGTCTTACTCACTTCCAATCCCCACCTGGGGGCGCGTCTGCACCACGTAGTATCGACCCTTGGCGTATGCGCCTTCGATATCCTGCGCAGACCTCAGGGCCTCCTCAACCATTGCGCCGATGTCGGCAATGGTGACCAAAAGGTTTTTTCTAAAATCTTCATCCCGCACGAGCCGCTCGCGTGTATAATCCAGGGAAACCTTTCGGGAAGATGGCAACATGACGCTGTCGTAAAGACCGGCACCAGCATAACCTGCCAGATCTTCTCCATTGGAATCAGAACGAAAGATCAAACCGCTGCCGAAAAGACCAACGCTTTTACTCGGAAAAGAGAGAAGCCGTGGATCGCGTCCTCTTTTTTTGCAGGTAAAGCTGAGAGCCCTTCCGGGATAGTTGCCAACCAATGTTTCACCAAGGCCCAAGACCACCTCGGCATAGATTTCATCTCTTTCGCCTGAAAACGGATTGACCGTGTGGATCACGAAGCTGTAATCCGCTTCAACCACCCCCTGAATGAGTACGGCCATGAAGAGATCCTCATGGGGAATACGATTCGCCCTGCGGCTCAGATATGCCCTTTCATTCCATTTGGAGCCCCATACACGTTTGATACACATCCATGCATCATCCCAGTTTGCAGGCCACGGAAGCCCTGTGTCCTCCATCACCTTGCTAAGGGAGGAGACCAGGTCATCCGGTGCCTTGAGGGCCAAAATGGTCTTGCGGAGTTTACTGAGCAATTCGCCCTTTGCCTCTTGCGCCTCTTCATCCACTCGACGCGTCAGTTCCTCGTAACGCTCCCGAATCTCCTCGTTGTTCTCTTCGGCAAGGACCCTTTCAAAAACCCCAAACGGCACCGCCACTGAAGTGGGAAGACCGATCCGTTCGGGTAACTTGCCCTGCAAGCGTCTCAAGTTGTTTGATTTGCCCCCAAGGTTCTTTTCATTGAAATCACTTGCTGATACAGCATAGGCGGATTCAGTGGTCAGCAAAGAGTGGTCGGTGGCCGGTACTCTCCACTGTTGTCCACTCTCCACTGACCACTGACCACTGACCACTGACCATTGACCACTGTTCACCTCCTCAAACATCACGTCACCGGCTGCATTTACACTGAGCATTATGGAATGCCCGTTGAGTGACTTCAATTGCCTGATCATCTCGGGGTCGTAGCAGGTGGCAAAGAGCACTTGGGCATTTCTGGCACGAATCGCTACATGGGATACAATATCGGTCACATCCGGAGTGATAACAGCGGTAACCCTTTCCGGAATTTCCTCATCCCCGGCCACCTTGTCGGTAACAATGATTATGGGGCGAGCAAAGCTTTTGCCCTGAACGGACTTTAGGGTGGCCACGACTTCCACCTGCCCTGTCCCTTGACCCGGGCTGATCACCTGCCAATGGCCAAGTTCGGCACTTTGGCGCAATATGGGATCAAGCTGACGCAAAAGCATCGACAGAACGAATGCAGGACGACCGCGCACCACCTCTTCACTGAAGAGCGTAATGGTCCATGTATCGGCGTGAAAGGCCATGCCGAGGAATTCGGCTTTGGGCTGAAGGAGTCTATAATAGTAATCGATAAAGACGCCCAGGGCTCGTCCGAGACGATCGAGGACGGCTTCGGCTTGAAGGGACCACTCTCTTCCAAAACGGGGCACCTCCATAAGGCGTGCCCAATGGCGCAAGCAGTGCGCAAACTCATCATCGTCATTTGAAAAACAGACGTTCTCAAGCACCATTCCGATCAATTCCACCAGTTGATCCCCGCTCAATTTCAAATGCAGGTTTCGTTCCACCACAACACGCAAGAAATCCTCCAATGAGAGATCCAGGAAGAGCAAGTCACGCACATTGTTTGAATCTTCTTTGAATCGTCCTGTCAGACGGCGGCGCGCCTCGGTGATCTTTTCCACCAGGGTGCATACCGATATCTCCCGACCATCTTGATGCCGCCATATGAAGTTCATCAAACCGTGCATTTCTGCATCGAATAAATACCTTGCGGCATGGATAGCCGTTCCAAGATCGGTGCCGGAATGAACCGCCTTGAGAATCCCCAGGAAATGCTCGAAATCGGGAATCAATGCCTCTTTCAGATGCGGAATGAAATCGGGATGAGACCTGATCGGCCGCTCGTAGCTCTGGAGTCGTTTTTTCGTGACACTGTCCTGTTCGAGCCTCTTATAGAAGAGATTAAGATTTCCGTCACTTCTTAAGAATTCCAGATAGGCTTCACAGATGACGATATCATCGGGTGTAGTATTATTGTGAAGCTTTTGATGCCATTCTTCCAGGAAATGGCCGGAGACCTCCTTGATGTGGTGGCGATGCATAATGTTCAAGACCTCGTCACGAACCCGTTGTCCTTCGCCGCCTCGCCCCATTGTGGTCAGTATAAGCCGAATGAACTCTTGCTCTCCTGGCTCCTTGGTATAGCGATCCGCAAGGTTGAGCGTCAGGCGATCCATAGAATGGCTCAACTCCCTGGGCTTGGTATTGTAATTACGCTGCCAGTCCAACTGTCTGATAGCGGAAAAACGGAGCCATACGAAGATCAGCGCCAGCCCCTCCACGTTATTCCTGACCTTATCCAGTAGATCATAACAGAGGTTGAAACGGTGCATCAATGTCCATGAATTGCGGCTCATCTCCTTTTCAATGATCTGGTCGGCAAGACCGGCGACCCCGGGAGCCTCCGGAACCGTTTCTTTGGGTTTTCGCAACTTGATGTAGTAATTCTTACCATGGTTATTGTCCCAGCGATTTTCCACGGGGAAGAAAAGGCAGAAAGCGACAAGCGAAAGATTCGGGGGATGGTCCAGCCTGATGACGATTCGGCCTTCGTTGTTGCGGCTTGAAAAAGGGGTCTGAACAGCCGTTCCCCCAAACGCTCTTGTACCCTCAGGCCAGAGCGCCCGGGGAGGGATCTGCCACGGTGCCCCGGCGTGCCGAGACAGGCCCCAGTGTAACAGGCATTTTTCATCCTGTTCCATCCGGAGACAGACTTCGACCCCTTCATCTATGATGCGCTTTTCCACAAGTAGCACAACGCCGCTTTTTGTGATTATCTTTTCAACCATCATTTGTTGGCCTGCAATATTACGTTTCGCAATTGTACCTACTCAACAGCTTGGGGTAATATCCCTCAGCTTTTTGAGAAGTTGCTCGCAATTTCTACAACTTATAAAATCGCGAAGCAATTTTATAAATTGTAGCACTTTATTGACTTGACTGCAATCTCAACAGAGGAATGACAGCAATTCTAATTATGACGAAATAAGGAATTTAGCCACAGACCCACACGGACTGACACGGACGAATCCCCGGCCGACTTGGCCGGCGATTCATGTCATGCCCTTCGGGCAATATTCGGGGTATTATTGCCAGGTTAGAGTTATGAAGCAACACATCTTTCGCGAAGCGACTGCATAATCTGTTTGGCTGACCAAGCCGAACAGATTGTCTGTGTACGTCTGTGTGGGTCTGTGGCTGGCACATTATCCCAAAATGAGAATTGCTGG
>DAOVOU010000266.1 GCA_030629475.1 Desulfobacterales bacterium
ATGGCCGGCGGTTCGGCAATATTAGCAGCCCTTAGCATTTATCTAATCCTCAGTCCAAAAGCGGATGAGATCAATCTTCGGTCCATAAGCCAACAGTGGAAAGGACAGGAAGTAGCCCATTATCAGAATTCGATTTACGGAAACATCACTGTCATTAAGAGCGGCGAGCAATACACTTTCTTCTCCGATGGCATTCCTGTCATCACAACGCCTGTTCCGGACATAACCATGGTGGAGGAGTTTGTCCACTTACCTATGCTCGGTCATCCAGGGCCCCGAAAAGTCCTTGTTATTAGTGGTGGGGCCGGAGGTGTAATCAATGAGATCCTGAAACACCCGGTAGAAAGGGTTGACTATGCCGAGCTCGACCCCTTACTGGTGGAGATCGTACACAAATTCCCTGCGCCGCTGACTCAGGCCGAGTTAGCAGACCCCAGAGTAAATATCGAACATATAGATGGCAGGCTCTTTGCCAAAAAAACGCCTCATCAATACGATCTGGTTCTGGTTGGCATCTCCCGCCCCTCAACCCTGCAGCTAAACAGACTTTTCTCTGAGGAGTTCTACGCCCTGATCAAGAGTACGCTTGAGAAAGATGGTATATTGGTGATAGCCCTGCCTGGTTCCCTGACCTACTTGAGCGAAGAACTGAGGAATCTCAATGCCTGCATCCTTAATACCCTTAAGGGCGTTTATCCTTATGTTCGCGTTATCCCGGGAGACCTGAACCTCTTTTTAGCGTCGCCCTCAAAGGAAGTTTCATTGATGGACCACACGTTGCTCGTCCAGAGGTTAAACGACCGTAGTCTTGAGGTAAATCTTTTGACCCCGGTTCATATTGAGTACAAGCTGGCCGATAGGTGGACAGACTGGTTTCGGGATTGCCTTAATGGGGCCACAGACAAGATTAATCAAGACTTTTCCCCGGTGGGGATGTTCTATGCTCTGGCCCATTGGAATGCCGTCTTTTCGCCCCACACCCAGTGGTTATTTCGATGGTTTTCCCAGGCGAATTTGGTTCTGCTGGTTATCCCGCTATTTGCCCTGATCTTTTTGATCATTTGCTTTATGAGCCCGACACGATGCGCGAAACCAGGTATTGCCTTTGCTATTAGCACAACCGGCTTTGCCGGGATGACCTTTGACCTGGTGCTGATCTTTACCTTTCAGACACTGTACGGATATGTTTTCTACCAGATAGGACTTTTGCTTACAGCCTTTATGGCAGGCGCAGCAGCGGGGGCGATAGCCATGACTTGCCTTATGAAACGAATTAAGAAAGACCTTGCTTATTTTGTCAGCACAGAGTTGGCCATTATCCTGTTCTCCGCAGCCCTGCCAGTGATATTTCTTGTCTTTCACCCCTACTTGGTTCGTCCGGGGGTATTGCTCATTTTTCAGGTCATCTTTCTTGTTCTTGCCTTTCTTTCCGGACTCCTCATCGGTATGCAGTTTCCCCTGGCCAACAAGATATATTTGAAGAGTTCTTCCAACCTGAGTGGCACTGCAGGCCTCCTTTACGGAGCCGATCTTTTCGGCGGATGGATAGGCGGCCTACTGGTAGGGGTGGTACTCTTGCCTGTCCTGGGACTGGTACAAACCTGCATCATTGTCCTTATTCTCAAACTGACAAGTCTTAGCGTCCTGGTTGCGCCGACCTTTATTCACAAAGTAAGTTCTGGGGATACCATACCTACCTCTTGATTGTGAGTAGAGAAAAGAATAAGCTCAGGACATGGTAAGAATTGTACTGGAGTAGGTTCGTCGTTGAATTCATTGAATAAGTCTGATGCGAAGGTTCTGGAGGAGAGGCTAAACCCCCAGTAAAAACATAGCACAATTTGGCATGTTTCATTCTTCAGTTTACACTTTCTCAGATAAAGAGAATAAAAGGCTTACGCCTTAACTCCCTGGGCTGGAGTTTTTGGAGTTAATCCGTAAGGATTTTATCTCAAAAAAGTGTAAACTATTTTTTGGCTTCTGTGAAGGATGCCCAGAATTTCTTAAAAGGTCGTAAAGGGTGAGTTGATGAACCGCCGACATATCCGTTGGATTATTGTGGTGCTGGTTATTGCAACTGCAAGCGTTTTAATATGGTACTATACCAGACCTGGGCCCATCGAAGTAGTAGTCAAACCCGTGGAGCGTGGCAAAGTGGAACGAACTGTAGCCAACACCCGTGCAGGAACTGTAAAAGCCTGCCGTCGGGCCAAGCTTTCCCCGGCCATAGGCGGTCAGATTGCAAAGCTGCCGATCCGTGAAGGAGACACAGTAAAGGCCGGACAGCTTCTGCTCGAGCTCTGGAATAAGGACCTGGTGGCAGAAGCCAGATTGGTGCAACGCGAAGCCGAGGCTGCGAAAGCACATACAAGGGCGGCAGGCCTGAAAGCCGATGTGGCCCAGCGGGAAGCCAACCGTCTGGTAAGACTTCGAAAAACCGGGGTTGTTTCGGAAGAAAAGGTCGACAGGGCAGTCACCGAGGCCAAGGCCCTAAGAGCTGATTGGGAAGCGGCAAAGGCATCCGCCCTTATGAGCGAAGCCCGCGTCGATGTCGCCAGAGCAAATCTGGCACGGACCCGCCTGACCGCCCCTTTTGACGGTGTGATCGCAGAAATCAACGGCGAGCTGAATGAATACCTTACACCGTCGCCTCCAGGCATCGCAACTCCGCCAGCCATTGACCTGATTGACAATGCCTGCTTTTACATAACCGCGCCCATCGATGAGGTCGATGCCCCTGAGATTGCATCAGGCATGAGGGCTCGGGTGAGCCTGGATGCTTTTGGTGATCGCCGCTTTGATGGAAAGGTCCGTCGGATTGCCCCCTATGTGCTGGACCGCGAGAAGCAGGCCCGTACAGTAGATGTGGAGGTGGAGTTTACGAACCCGGAGGAGATTCGCCAACTGCTGGCCGGTTACAGCGCAGATGTAGAGATCATTTTAGATGTTCGCTGCGACACGCTTCGCATACCGACAGAGGCTGTGCTGGACGGAAAACGCGTCTTTGTTCATCTGCCCGATAAGAAAGTGATTAAGGAACGTATCTTCAAAAGCGGCATCTCGAACTGGGACTATACGGAAGTGATTTCGGGTCTAAGGGCGGATGAACTGGTGGTAGTTAACGCGGATCAGCCCGGTGTGAAAGACGGGGCGCACACGGTAATCGCCAAAGAGGAGCCATGATTTACTTAGCCGGCATCGAAAGGATATTTCAGGTGGGAGACGAAGCGGTTCACGCGCTCAGCAACGTGAACCTGACGGTCCATGCCGGAGAATACATCGCCATCATGGGTCCTTCCGGCTCGGGAAAATCGACCCTGCTCAATATCATCGGTCTTCTGGACAGACCGGACAGGGGCGTCTATCGTTTAGAGGACGTGGACGCAACCGATCTGACCGATGACCAGCAGGCATCTGTGCGTCGTCACAAGATTGGTTTTGTGTTTCAGTTTTTCCACCTGATACCGCGCCTCACCGCCGCTGAAAATGTGGAATTGCCCCTGATCCTTGCTGGTGTGGATCCAGCGGAACGACAGTCCCGCGTTCAGGCGGCCTTGTCCGCCCTTGGCCTCAGCGGCCGTGCAAAACACCGTCCGGACCAGTTGTCAGGCGGACAGCGTCAGCGGGTTGCCATTGCGCGCGCTACCATCATGCAACCCAATGTTATTCTTGCGGACGAACCCACCGGCAACCTGGATCGCAACTCGGGTAAAGATGTCATCCAAAGCCTGGAAGATCTCAATAAAAAGGGGATGACTCTGATCCTGGTAACCCACGATCCTGATCTGGGCAGCCGGGCCCTACGGAAAGTACAGATGGTGGACGGGAAGATCTTAGAAGACACCAGGGCGTTGTAACGTCTCGGAAATTATAGAACTTATTGTAATGATATATCTTTTGGTGACAACTTTCTGGGCCGTCAATATGGAATGATGGACACGTAGTGAAGCTTGCGCTCATAGTGGAATAATGGAATGTTGGGGATAAAAAGCCGAAAAGAATCATTTCTAAATTGTTTTTATTCCTCTTAACCCAATCTTCCAACATTCCAGCATTCCATTATTCCCTGGCCCAGACCGGGTTTTTCTTTCAGAGGCATTGTCCAACTTCTGTCGCGCCAGGGCGGGCCAA
>DAOVOU010000267.1 GCA_030629475.1 Desulfobacterales bacterium
GAGTTGGTGTGGGATCTTACGCAGGGGCAGCCCTGGCTGGTGAATGCCCTGGGTTACGAGGCCTGTTTCAAGATGAAAGAGGGCCGCGACAGGACCAGGCAGATCACGCAGGAGATGATCGAACAGGCCAAGGAGAACATCATCATGAGAAGAGAGACGCATATTGACCAATTGGCTGACAAGGTGCAAGAGGAGCGTGTCCGAAGAGTAATCGAGCCAATACTTGCCGGTTTCAAGGATCCCGAGCAGATTCCTACAGATGACGTGTATTACGTGAGGGACCTGGGCTTGGTGCGCATTGATGGTCAGTTGCAGATAGCCAACCGCATTTATCAGGAGGTGATTCCCCGGGAGCTGACCTACAGCACCCAGATAACCATCTCCGAGGAACCCTCCTGGTATATTCGGCCGGACGGCCGTCTGGACATGGATAAGCTCCTTGCATCCTTTCAGGCGTTTTTCCGTGAGCACTCTGAGCACTGGGTGGAAAGGTTTGACTATAAGGAGGCCGGTCCCCAGCTTCTGATGCAGGCATTCCTGCAGAGAATCGTGAACAGGGGAGGTAGGGTGGAACGGGAATATGGCCTTGGGCGGATGCGGACTGACCTCTTGGTGATCTGGCCTGTTGGGGCGCATGGGGCAGAGGGCAAAGCGCAAAGCGCAAGGGATGTGCAGAGGGTGGTGATCGAGCTAAAAGTGTTGTACAAATCTTTGGAGCGGACTGTGGCCGAGGGCCTTGAGCAGACTGTAGCTTATATGGATCGTTGCGGGACAGATGAGGGGTACCTGGTGATTTTTGATCGGAGTAAAGACAAGAGTTGGGACGAGAAGATATTCCGGAAGATAGAGACGTTTCGGGGAAAAACGATAGAGGTCTGGGGAATGTAGAAGGGGATATGCAACATTCGATTTCTGTAGCAACAGGGAATACAGAGATTGCGAGACAGAAGTTGGTGATCTTCTTATGTGCGGCATTGTTGGTTTTTTGACGAATCGGGATTTCGACTGGTTAAGGGATGATCTCCCGGAAGCAATATCCCGTCTCACCCATCGCGGCCCGGATGATTCGGGCCTTTTTTTTGATCCAAAGGCAGGTATAGGGCTGGGGCACAGACGGCTGTCGGTGATCGATCTTTCCGCTGCCGGACGCCAGCCAATGGCGAGTGATGATAGCAGTGTGCAGATAGTATACAACGGGGAGGTGTACAACTTTAAAGAGATTCGTGTAATCCTGGAAGGGTATGGCCATCACTTCAAAAGCGATAGCGATACGGAGGTGATCCTTAAGGCTTATCTTCAGTGGGGAATTGATTGCCTGAAGAGGTTTGTGGGCATGTTTGCCCTGGCACTGTGGGATAGCCGTAAACAATGTCTTTTTTTGGCCCGGGATCGATTGGGAATTAAACCCCTCTATTATCACTTTAGCCGGGGTACGCTTCTGTTCGCATCAGAGCTAAAGGCTATCATGGCATTCAAGAGTTTCGAGAGGGATATTGATCCTAAGTCTATTCCACTTTTTTTCCACTACCAATACGTCCCGGCTCCCAGGACTATTTTCAGGAATACGTACAAGCTCCTTCCAGGCCATCACCTGATCTACAATGGCAATGATCTGAGTTCGTACAGGTACTGGAGCCTGCCTGATATGCCAGAAGAGGCGGGGCAGTCGAGCCCGAGCGAGGAAGAGAGACTGGAAGAACTGGATGATCTTTTGACCCGGGCCGTATCCGACCGTCTGGTCAGTGATGTGCCCTTGGGGGCATTACTTAGCGGTGGAATCGACTCTTCGATTGTGGTGGCCTTGATGCAAAAGGTCAGCACCACCCCGACCAGGACATTTAGCATCGGGTTCAGAGAGAAAGGTTACAATGAGGCCCCGTGGGCTGCTAAAGTCGCCAGACATCTAGGGACAGATCACACCGAATTTTATGTCACACCAAAGGAGGCAATGAACGTCATTTCCCGCTTACCAGAGATTTATGATGAGCCTTTTGCGGATTCTTCGGCCATTCCGACCTTTCTGGTCAGCCATCTAACCCGTTCCCGGGTAACAGTAGCCCTGTCTGGCGACGGGGGAGATGAACAATTCGCAGGATATGTCCGCTACTGGAGCACCGAAGCAATGGCCAACGGTTTTCAACGCCTCCCTGGATCGATTAAGAAAGCCCTGACACTGCTTTTAGCGGGTATCCCGTCCCCCTGGGTTGAAAGGTGCTATCTCCCGTGGCGTCAGTTTCTTCCGCAACGTTTCAGAGTGGCCAATTTCCCCGATAAGTGGCAAAAACTAATTAGCCTGATGCACGAGACCGAAATTTCAGACCTGTACAGAATGACCATCTGCCTGTGGTCTGAGAACGAATTACTTGATTTGATAGGGACGTGGCTTCCCGAGAGTCAATATGAAGAGACATTCCGGGAGACGGAAGGCTGGCCTCTTCTGTCCAGGCTGATGCGGGTAGATCAGAAGACATACCTGCCGGATGCCATGCTGACTAAGGTGGACCGGGCCAGTATGGCCGTCAGCCTTGAGATTCGTGTGCCGCTGTTGGATCATCGAGTTGTGGAGTATACCTCAAAGTTGCCAGATAGCATGAAATACAGAAACGGCACCGGTAAATATCTTTTGAGAAAACTTCTATCCAGGTATGTGCCAAAGGAGCTATTTGAAAGACCCAAAATGGGCTTTGGTGTACCCATTGATCGATGGTTTCGTGCTGAACTAAAGAACCTGCTTTTGGATTATCTTTCCCCTGATCGTTTGAGAAAAGAGGGCTTATTTGATCACGCTTTGGTGGAGAAAAAAATAAAGGAGCACCTTTCCGGCCGGGCCAACCACCAATATCGCCTCTGGTCCCTGTTAATGTGGGAGATGTGGCGTGAACGCTGGCTTGAGAGGCCATGAGGCGCAAAATCCGCAATCCAAAATCCGCAATCCAAAATCCGCAATCCAAAATCCGCAATCCAAAATCCGCAATCCTATATCTCTCCCTGCACGTACCTTTCCGCCAATTCCACATCCTTTTTGCTCCCGATAAAAAGCGGCACCCTCTGGTGGAGCTCTTCAGGTTCCACCTCAAGGATCGGTTTTTTTCCTGTGCTGGCATAGCCACCTGCCTCCTTTACCACAAAAGCCAGAGGATTGGCCTCGCACATCAGGCGCAGTTTGCCGTGGGGCTTTTTGGGGTCTTTGGTGTCTGCCGGATACATGAAGATGCCACCCTTCAAAAGATTCCGGTGAAAGTCAGAGACTAAAGAGCCAATATATCGGGCTGTATAGACGGGTTTGGTGTCGGGAGACTTGAAGTGTTCCACCAGGCGCCTGACACCATCACTCCAGTAGTTGTAGTAGCTTTCATTCACACTGAAGATCTTGCCACGCTCCGGAATCCGGATGTTTTCGTGGGAGAGCAGAAATTCTCCAATACTGGGAAAGAGTGTAAAGCCGTGAACCCCCTGTCCGGTTGTATAGACCATCATGGTACTGGAGCCGTAGATAAAATAGCCTGCAGCTACCTGCTTGTACCCGGGTTGCAACACATCACTTAAGGTGCCATCTTCCTCGTCACTTATTTTCCGGTGTATGGAAAAGATGGTGCCTATGCTCACATTGACATCGATGTTTGATGAGCCGTCCAGGGGATCATAGATGAGTACATAATTGCCCCTGGGGTACCTGGCAGGAATTTCAATGATATCCGCGTCTTCCTCAGATGCCATAACACAGAGCTGGCCGATGTGACCCATCCTTTCGATGATGGTGCGATTGGAAAACTCATCAAGCTTTTGCACGTCTTCTTCCTGAATGTTTTGGCGACCGGTATAGCCCAAAATATCCGCGATTCCGGCCTTATTGACCTCCCTTGAGATGATCTTTGCAGCCACAATCAGCTCTGAAAGGAGCCGGGTGAAAGCACCTGTGGCCTCAGGGTTTTCGCGCTGTTTTTCAAGGATATGCTCGGTAACTGTCATGCCGATCGATGTTTTCATCGGTTTTTCCTCCTATGGGTCTTTGTTATATGTAACGTCGTAAATTGCTGCGCATTTGGATTATCGAAACAGGGACGTCGTATACTTTTTGTCACCGAAAAGAAAATAATTTCAAATATGTTTGGATAGACTTTTCAGTTGA
>DAOVOU010000087.1 GCA_030629475.1 Desulfobacterales bacterium
AGACATAGCTTGGTCCGACCCCGAACTCGACACCGAACTCGAACCCGAACTCGAACTCACGATTATCCTGAAATATTAGAGACATAGCTTGGTCCGACCCCGAACTCGAACTCACGAACTCAAACCCGAACTCAAAACCATGTGGGGATATGGGGCCGTAGAATCGGAGTTTGTGGCAAGGGCCATACTTGGGATTGCTCCTTGACAAACTAATAAGCGGACAATAGCCGGTTTGAACAGGCTATAAGTGCGGGCAACAGGGTAGAATCCCTGTGAGACGCTCCTCTGGGAGGTAGGTTTTAGCTGTTCCGAAAAAACGGGATTTTCAACACCGTGGCAACACTGTGGTCTGTTATGACAGGTAAGGTGACAGATGGCATCTTGCATCTTTTCTTGCTCCTAGAACGTTTACGCTTGCATTAGGGCAATTTCTGTGATAAAGGCCGCTATTCAAAGAAGTTTGGTGATGATGGCGCAGAAGCTTTCCTGATTTGTGAAGATGCCAGGGTCATGTGTGGGATAGTATCAAAGGGATTAATGTGTCAAGAAGTGCTCAATGTGTGCATATTTTTTCCCACCCCTCCCCCGATTAAATGAGAATGCCTGATAAAGAATTGTATTTGAATGCATCACAACCATTTGTTCTTATAGCCAATTATCAAGAAAACCGACGCGTGGATTTTTTAACGCGGTCGTGGCATGAGTCTTGCTGTATTTTGTGTTTACTCAATGGTACAATGGTAGGCGTCTCAGGCAATAGACGGGAAGCCTAGTTGGAAGCATTGTCCAATGTCTGTTCACTGGAATGGGGCCGAGAGACGAAGGTTTCAAATCCCTAGCATGCCAGGAAATTATCCCGGTAATCGAATCGAGGAGTACCAAGAAAACGCTCAGGACGATTACTATCTCACCACCAAATTTCACAAGCCTAAGAAAAAAAAGAGAATAGTAGTCTTAGCAGCCGACATACGCAATTTTACAAAGACAATGCAAGACAATGCCGACCTTGCAGTTCAAACATTCCTGTCGGAATTTTTTGGCTATGCCACGGACCTGATTCAGACATATAACGGCTCCTTTGTTAACAAATTTTTGGGAGATGGGCTTTTGAGCCATTTTCCTGAGCACCATGAAGCCGAAGCCCTTTGCGTTGCCCGGGAAATAATAAGGTTTTTTACGGGACTCAAAGCTAAGTTTAAATTTGGGTTCGCCAATTTGAGTGTTGCGGTTACGAGTGCAGACTACTTGGAGACCTCGATAGGCAGGGAGAGTTACATCGACTACACCCTACTTGGAGGTGAAATCAACTCGTTATTTAGGTTGCTATCCTCGACTGAGGGTAATCTGATTTATGTGTCAGATGTCTTCGCTAAAACTCTCACGAACGAGGACTCACACTGGTATGTTTACATAGGAGTTAAGCACTTTAAGGGTATCGTCGAGCCGGTATCTTGCTATTCGGTTATCAGAGAGAAAACCGATGAAGAGAAAAAACTTAACACAGCAACTTCATGCAGCAAGGAACAGTGTCCCGATTATTATGATGTTTGCCATAGAGCCTGGAGTAAGGGCAGGGAGGATGCGGGGGCTTTCACTCCATGGGAAGATATTTTCAAGTTGGACTGCAATTCTTGTATAGCTCGTAATAACTGTTGGAATTGGGAGTTTTGTTTACCCAAGAAGGTCAACGCTGACGAACACAAACCGACCTATTGTTGTCACATATGCTACAATTTCAGGAATTGTTTTCATAGCTATCAATTGGGGAGACAGGGCAAGGCTATGATAGCTTGTGATACAGAGTTAAGAAATCTTTCTTCGGCATTGGCATTGGAGGTGTGAAATGCATCAATACATGTCAATTCAAGAGAAAAGCGTAAAAATGTGGAAGCAGGATCTGAGGTCCATATCTCGGACGGAAGAAAAAATTAGGATTGTTTCCGGAGAGGCCTTTTGTGATTTGTACCGTCAGGTCAAGGAGCTTTTTATCTTGGCTAAGAACAAATACGACGCTATTTTTAAGATGATAGCAGGCCCTATCTTTTCAACTGAGGATGGAAACGGGACAAATGCGGTGCTTGAGCTAGCTGAGGAAGGATATCTGGACTTATGGATTTCACCGTACAGACAGCCTACTCACCACCGAATTTTCGACATGAAATTTATGTATAAAGAAGATTATCATACGTCGCTTTCGCGGGTTCGGACTGGTAAATACCTTGACGATCCATTGGTCCTTTCAAAATACACTTATGATTTTGATAACCTGATTTCTTCTTTACAGATGAAGAAGTACTCCAATAGAAACTCTGTAATACTCAGGAACAAGAAACAAATCGAGGAACTCCAGGAAAAATATGGGAGGAACTATGATTTCTTGCTTAATATAGAAAAAGCAACAGCCTGACGATGTCTGTATCGAAACCTTACTCCCAAGTCATTTCCCTGACAAGACTTTTAGGTCTCCACCCTTGGCAACTTAGCGGCAACCCTCTTGACCTCTTCCAACAGTTCCTGTCTGGTCAGTATGCCCTTGTGCTCCAAGAGGTTGATGAGCGCCTCAGATTGTATAACCTCTGAAAGTATTACTTGCTTAAAATCAACCGTCTCTTTTGGGTCAAGCTTTTTTGCCATGCCTGCCTCTCGTTCATTGCCTATGGGTTACATACTTTGCAAGGTACATATCCGGCTCGAATCGCTTCTTCTTTGCTGTGGAAAGTTGCCGTGCAGTTGCCGCAATTATAGTATCTGCAAGATGGCCTGTGAAACTTCTTGGATTTCACGTTCCCGTGATAGGCTCAGAACTCCTGATCTCACATTTCATTAAAGCTGCCATATGATTGTTGCCTGACAAATAGAACTATCTGTATTGATATGATATTCAGGCAAGCTACATCTAATGCCGCCTCGAAAATATATTTGAAAATGTTGTATCCATTCGGATTTGAACCTGGTACCATTTGGAAAGGTTCATCAGGAAAATCATCAAAGGGGAAGGAAAATGATCCAGGCTCTACTTCCAATATTTCCAGCGGAAACAACCAGAATAAACGATTGTCTTGCATTTCAAAAAAAGCACGGTCACGTGTACTATTTTTACGCAACCATGCCGATTTTTTCACACGCTGAGCATGACTTGGATTCTTTCCGAATGATTACGAGTCAATTATATATTAATGGAAACTGTAAGCAGGCAGATATAGTTAAGGCCTTTGGAGTAAGTGCCAATAGCGTAAAGAGGTATGTGAAGAAATATCGTAAAGGAGGGATCGCGGCTTTTTTCAAAAACTCTTCTAAGCGCAGACCTCGAGTATTAACCCGAGA
Organism: Desulfobacterales bacterium; assembly: GCA_030629475.1. Classification (GTDB taxonomy): domain Bacteria; phylum Desulfobacterota; class Desulfobacteria; order Desulfobacterales. The sequence goes on from DAOVOU010000087.1 coordinate 3,325, forward strand.
AGTTATAGAGCAAGCGCAGAAGGTGTTAAATGATGGTAAAGATAGGTCTGAGGTTTCGAAAGAATTAAACATAAAACCCGATACACTTTACCGAGCCATCCGATCAGGTCGACTTGTTGAGCCTGTTAAAATTGATAATGAGGGATTAACAAAAAGCGAAAGGAGTGCAGCAGATAGCCAAGCCGAAATGGGTATGGGCTGTACATGCATTATGGAACGAGTCGCAGCATCGGTTGGCATATTAGACGAGGTCCCGACGCGATTTGAGAAGTCATATGACGTTCCCAATGGTGGAGTATTATGTACTTTGCCTGCTTTGCTAACAAATGGGTTACTACGCCATGCCTCGGAGTATTTCAATCTACCGAAGGGTTATTATGGTCTCGTACAAGTATTTTTGCTTTTAGCTTTCATGGCCCTAGCCAGAATTAGGAATATTGAGCAACTGAGATTTTGCTCACCTGGAGAATGGGGGAACATATTGGGTTTGGATCGAATTCCTGAAGTAAGAACGTTACGCGAAAAAGTAAAACATATTGCTGAAACAGGTAAAGTAAGCGAATGGGGCGGAGTGCTCTCAAAAGAATGGATGGAATCGGATCCACAAGCAGCAGGCACATTATATATTGACGGACATGTGTGAGTTTATAATGGATCTCAAACAAAGCTGCCCAGACGCTATGTGGCCCGGCAAAAATTATGTCTGAGGGGGATGACCGATTACTGGGTAAACGACCAGCAAGGCCGTCCATTCTTTGTGATTAGTACGCCTTTCACCTCCGGCTTATTGGATATGTTGAGACAAGAGATCGTTGCCCAATTATTGAGGGACGTTCCAGAGCAACCGAGCGAGGCTGAATTAGAGGGTGATCGTTATCTTCATCATTTTGTGATGATCTTTGACAGGGAAGGATATAGTCCCCAGTTTTTCAACGAGATGTGGCAACAACGGATTGCCTGTCAAACCTATCACAAGTACCCTAAAGATGATTGGTCGGAAATAGAGTTTCATGAATATACAGTTGAAATGTGTTTCGGCCAGCAGGCGAAGATGAAGTTGGCCGAACGGGGAGTTCTTTTGGGTAAGAAGCTGTTGGTGCGAGAGGTTCGCAAGCTGACAGAGACGGGTCATCAAGTTTCGGTTTTGAGCACGGATTATAAGTCAGAAATGACCATTATAGCTAGTCATATGTTTTCCAGATGGTCTCAGGAAAACTTTTTTAAATATATGATGAAACATTTTAATATTCAGGGACTTATTGACTATCAGACTGAACCCATGGATGAGACCAAAAAGGTGGTTAATCCGACCTATCGGAAATTTGAGAGCCAGCTCAGAAGTAAGTCAGCTAAATTGAGCAGAAAGAAAGCTGAGTTTTATGATATTTCATTAAAAGAAGGATTAAATTCTGAAGAAATGGCTGAATATGAGACGGAAAAAGGAAAGCTCAAAGAGGAGATAGAGTTTCTACAAAAAGATGTTGAAAACATCAAACAAAAGCGTAAAGGCCATTCAAAACATATTCCATTGTCAGACTTGCCGGAGGAAGACCGCTTTAAACAACTATCCCCAATAAGAAAACAATTCATGGACACAATCAAAATGATTGCCTACAGAGCAGAGACTGGAATGGCAATTGTCATGCGAAGTATTTTGGCACGAGTAGATGATGCTAGAACATTACTACGAGATGTATTTACTAGTGAGGCAGATCTGATTCCTAATGCTGAAGAAGAGACACTAACTGTTCGACTTCATCACTTCACGAATCCGTTATCGGATAAAGCCGTTGGAAGACTTTGTGAGGTTTTGAATGAAACGGAAACTACATATCCCGGCACCAATATGCGAATGATTTATGAATTGGTATCAGGTTAAAATCCGAGAGATCAGGAGTTCTGAGGCTACGGTCTCTTGGTCGATTTGGGTTTGGCCCGTGACCATTCTCTTGCCATGTCTGAAATCCCACGGGGCGATAGGCCGAGGATGGCTCCATAACCCGACTTGCCCCTGCTTTGCCTTGGTCTCCAGGTCCGCCAGGTGCCTTTCCGACGAGTACCTTTTATAGTGCCAGGCAAGACCAGCTTGGAGCAGTGCTTCATTTACGCAAGTTCCGCCCACATAGATCCACGCAATGGTTCTTCCGTACCCGTCAGTTGTGACCGGCCTGACCTCCACATTCTTGCCATAGACCATATTGGATGTGAATTGTTTGGCCCTCTTGCCAAAAGCCTGTAGGACTTTGGGGACGCTCTTTACATTTACAGTTTTGAAATTATGATTCTTGTGCACGTTAAGGCAAAAAGCCTGTTGTGCTATTGGGCGGTAAGAGACCTTGGTATTGGCATGGCTCAAATGAAAAACAGAGGGGTCAGAGTACCAAGAAGAAGTACCAAGAAGAAGTCAAGCAAAAAAATCAGCTTATTTTGAGACAACACTCCCCCTGTGCCGGTTGAGTCCGGTTTTTTTTGAGCATTATGGAGACCGGACTCAACGATCACGATCTTGGGCTCTCAAGGTTCGGCGTAGCCGGTGGCCAACCCTGCCCATAGTGCCCGACTTTGGCAGCCTGGTATGACAAGATCTCTTGGACAGTTCCAGGATCAGAGTACCTTAGAGCCATAATCAAGTAGTTCGGGCGGACAGGGTAAGGCATTCTGACCCGAGTCGTCGATGACATCCATCTATGTGTGGAGCACCACAACAATCTACACTTAGCCATCCTGTCCGCCGTAGCCTCGAAAACCTGTAACCGCAAAGGTTAAGTCCAGTTTAGGTTTGGACTTACAGTTTGAGTTTTATCTCATAGAGATCCTGAATCATATTTCGCCATTGGCCCAAGGGCCGATCTTTTGCAAAGGCGGCTTCGAGTGCGCCGAGTTTCTGCCATTTGTCCCGTAGGTAAGGCCAAGTCATTAAGTAGTAACCGGCCCGCTCTTGTAGTTTGACTCCTGGTTGTCGCAGGTGTCGGGGAAGATAGGTTTGTGACGTTCGTATCAAGCACATAGCCATACGCAGATATCGACGGGCAATGCCAAAATCGGCATGTTGTCCAGCTCCATCACGACGTTTGTAGTCGGCCATCAAATCGTCCGGACCATGTAACCCCAGGTGCGAAGCTGACTGAACGACGTAATCTTTAAGAATGCGATTGCTGCGCTTGGCAACCGAACCGGTATAGGTTTCTCCTTGGGGGCCACCAGTTTGCACGACCCGAGGGATAATACCTGAGTATGACACCAGGTTGTTCAATGGCTTTTGCTCATATGGATTTCCGATTTCTGCGGTTACTCCGCCAGCCAGAACGATACCAATACCCCGGACGCTTGTCAGAAATGCGCCTTGTGTTTGCGCCAACCAAAAGGCAATTTCCTTTTCCGACTGCTCAACATTTTCTTGAATATAGTTAGTATAGTTAGGGGACGTTGTTGACTATATTGAATTGTTGTGTTAAGGGGGTGGTAACAGGCTTTTGTTGGAGGGTATATGCCAAGACGGGCTCGGCTCGATGCACCCGGGACGTTGCATCATGTGATTATCAGAGGTATAGAGAAGCGCAGGATTGTTGATGACCGTTGGGATCGACGCAATTTTGTGTCTCGGCTGGGGCAGGTGGCATTTGATACGGAGACGGATGTATATGCCTGGGCATTGATGACCAACCATGCCCATATTCTTTTGCGAAGTAGCCAGCATGGCTTGTCGCAGTTTATGAGGCGGTTTCTGACTGGCTACGCCATCACATATAACCTGCGTCACAAACGCCACGGTCACCTTTTCCAGAATCGGTACAAGTCGATAGTATGTGATGAGGATGCCTATTTTCGTGAGCTTGTACGCTACATTCACCTGAATCCTTTACGGGCCAAGGTAGTGAAGAATATGTCTGAGCTCGACAAATACCACTGGTCGGGCCATAGCGTGTTGATGGGCAAGCTCAAGCATGAGTGGCAGGACCGGGACTATGTTTTGTCATGGTTTGGGCAGAAGGAAGGGGAGGCCGGAAGGGCGTATCGCAAGTATGTTGAGGAGGGCGTTGAGGAAGGCAGACGTCCAGAGCTTGTTGGTGGTGGTTTGGTTCGATCTTTAGGAGGGTGGTCGCAGGTGCTTTCTCTTCGGAGAGAAAACGAGCGGGTGCTCGCAGATGAGCGTATACTGGGCACCGGCGATTTTGTCCAGAAGGTCGTTAGCGAGGCAGATGAACGGATCAAATATCAACTCGGAGACAATGAGCGGAGAGAGAAAGCACAACAGCTAATTGAGCAGACGTGCAAAAAGGAAGACGTTAATCCCAACGAATTGCGGATGGGTAGTCGCCGGGGTCGCATTGCGCGAGTGAGGGGAGACATAGCGTACCAATTGGTTGAAAGATATGGATTCCCGCTGGCAGAAGTTGCCCGTCAACTGGGAGTCACGACCTCCGCCATTTCCAAAGCGATTAGCAGGCTATCAAAGACATAATTCAACATAGAATGTCCCCTGTGTCCCCCCTAACCGTGAACCTTGGAACTTTGAACCTGAGTAGTTACACGAGAGTCGAGATAA
>DAOVOU010000243.1 GCA_030629475.1 Desulfobacterales bacterium
ATTTTGGTGACGGTGCCGCCCGGCTCTTGACCGAAATTACAGAGGATTTCAAGGGCTATCTCGAATATGTGAAGGGGTTGGGGTATGAGGGCGTAGCCTTGTCTGAAAACTCTCTCAGGATCTTGGACGACCGGTACAAAGAGACCATGGCAGAAACCCTGGACATGATTCAAAGGGATCTTGGCGCCTGCCAGAGGTGCAAGCTCCACAAGGGTCGCAAGCATATCGTTTTTGGAGCTGGGAATCCCGGGGCAAAGCTGGTCCTGGTTGGCGAAGCCCCGGGTTACGAAGAAGACATAAAGGGTCAGCCGTTTGTGGGTCAGGCAGGTCAGCTGCTTACCAGGATACTCCGGGCCATTGGATTGACCCGAGAGGATGTCTATATTTGCAATATCATAAAGTGCCGCCCTCCGGGGAATCGAAATCCTGAACCGGACGAGATCGCTGCCTGCATCCCTTTTCTCCGCAGGCAGTTGAGGGCCATAAAACCCGGGCTGATATGTGCCATGGGCGCGTTTGCGGCACAAACACTCCTTGAAACCGATACGCCGATTTCGGAATTGCGGGGCCGTTTCCATTCTTATGAGAATGCCTCCCTGCTTCCCACCTACCATCCCGCCTATCTTCTTCGCAATCCCGGCAAAAAACGCGATGTGTGGGAAGACATGCAAAAGCTTCAGGAGGCTTATGAAAAGGCATAGAAAGTTCTTCATCACCATAGTGCTTGCGACGCTCCTTTTCGGAGTTTTTCCGCTGGCAGCTCAAGCTGCCAGAGGAGAGATCTACGTGGTCAAAGTTTCAGGCACCATCAATCCGGGTCTGGCAGGGTATCTCATGAGAAGTATGGAAAAGGCTTCCATGGAGGGGGCTGGCTGTCTTGTGATCCAGCTCGACACGCCCGGGGGCCTGGCCCTTTCCATGCGTTCAATCGTTATGGCCATGCTTGCCTCTGAGATTCCTGTGGTTGTCTTTGTCTCTCCCAGTGGGGCGCGGGCGGCCTCAGCGGGGGTGATGATCACCCTGGCGGCAGACATCGCGGCTATGGCCCCCGGTACCAATATTGGTGCAGCTCATCCCGTGACTCTCGGGCAAAAGAAGATGGATAAGACCATGGGCGAGAAGCTCGTCAACGACATGGTGGCCTATACCAAAAGCATTGCGGAAAAGCGGGGTCGCAACAGCGAATGGGCCGAAAAGGCGGTTCGTGAAAGTGTGTCTGTGACCGAGAAGGAGGCCTTAGAACTCAAGGTCATTGACCTGATTGCCGAAGATCTGAAGGATCTCCTTGAAAAGATCGATGGTCGAGAGTTGAAAGACAAAGGAACATTACACACCAAAGGAGTCAAGCGGGTAATCCTCACAGAAGGCATCAGGGACAAGATCCTTAAGACCCTGAGTGATCCCAATATTGCCTATCTTCTCATGATGATCGGCATGGCCGGAGTATATTTTGAACTTTCCCATCCCGGCGCTATCTTCCCGGGCGTTGTCGGGGCCATCTCCCTTATTCTGGCCTTCTTTGCTTTTCAGACACTTCCGGTCAACTACGCAGGGATCTTGTTGATTGTCCTCGCTCTTATCCTCTTTATTCTCGAGATGAAGGTGACGAGCTACGGTCTTCTGAGCGTGGGTGGCATCATCTCGCTCTTTTTGGGGTCCTTGATGCTGTTCGAGGGGGACGTGCCCGAGATGCGTCTGTCCTGGCGGGTACTGATTCCCACGGTTATTATGGTTTCTGGTTTTTTTGTGGCCGTGGCCGGCCTGGTATTTCGGTCCCAGATATCCAAACCGAGGACTGGCGATAAGGGGTTGATCGGGGAGGTCGGGGTGGTTAAGGAAAGGCTCGCGCCCGGAGGCAAAATCTTTGTCCATGGGGAGCTTTGGAACGCTGAGGCGCCAGAACCGATCGAGGCAGGCGCCAAAGTCCGTGTGACAGGAGTCGATCGCCTTGTCTTAAAGGTCGAGGAGGTTAAGTAGACGATTCCGAAATCCTACAACTCTTTGTAATCATTTATCTTTTAGTGGCAATTTTCTGTGCCATCAATATGGAATGATGGAATAGTGGAATGTTGGGGATAAGAAGGCGAAAAGAATCATTTTTTTTAATTGTCCTTATTCCTTTTAACCCATTATTCCATTATTCCATTATTCCATCATTCCAATTGCGGAGCGAAGCGGAGCCAAATTCCTTATGGGCTTTGATCAACGCAACCTGACCCAAACTATATGGGGTGTGCTCTTGATTGCAATGGGTGTGCTCCTTTGCGTCAAAACACCGTATGCCCTTCGCTTGTTACCAGAGTCTGGCTTCTTGACCTTTGCGCGGTACTTTGTTGGTGTGTTCCTGATAGTTGGCGGGGCCAAGAAATTGTACAGGTTGTATTTTTCGTGAGCAGACGGAGGTGCTGTGAAGCAAGATGCGAGCCATGGCGATAGGGTCTTGGAGATTACGAACCGTATCCACGCTGCAAAGAACGTGGATGAAATCCTGATTGATCTGAAGGACGAGATTGTCAAGTTGTTCGAAGCTGAGCGTCTTACAATCTACGTGGTGGACGGGATCAAGAAGGAGTTGGTATCCAAGGTCAAATCAGGAGACGAGATCAGCGAGATACGCCTGCCCATCTCTGCCGCCAGTCTTGCAGGCTATGCGGCGTATAAGGGAAGGCTTCTCAACATCAAGGACGTTCACGATCATAATGAATTGGCCGCTATCGATCCGAACCTGAGATTCGATAAAACCTGGGACCGGAAGACAAGGTTTCAAACGCGACAGGTCCTGGTGTCGCCCGTAAGCTTCCAGAAGTATCTGCTGGGTGCCATTGAGGTAATGAATCGCAAGAATGGCAGGGCGTTTAACGACCAGGACGAAGTAGCGGTCCGGAAACTGGCCGAGACCCTTGGGATCGCTTTATTCAATCAAAAAAGGATGGTCAAGGCGCGTCCGGGTAAATTTGATTATTTGGTAGAAAACGGACTTCTAACCCAAAAGGAACTTGACAGGGCGGTCCATGAGGCGCGGAAGACCAGGCAGGATATTGAATTCCTCCTGATGAAGAACTATAAGATCTCCAAAAAGGATATTGGGAAGGCCCTGAGCCTCTATTATAAAACACCGTTTGTTGAGTACAATGAACGGACCCCGATTCCGGGTGAACTCCTTGGCGGTCTGAAGGTGCCGTTCATGAAGAAGAATTACTGGGTTCCCATCGGAAGGGATGGCGAAAAGATTGTTGTTGCCATTGACAACCCATATCATCTTCAGAAAGTAGATATAATCAAGCCCCTCTTTTCCGGGAAAGGGCTTCTGTTTCATGTAGCGCTTAAAGAGGATATACTGAAGTATATCAATGTGTTCTTCCAGGATGAAAAGAAACAGAGCTCTATTGACGAGATCATTGGGCAGTTGGAGGTAGAGGAGGAGGGGCTTTACGAGGCGGAAAAGGGTGTGACCGAAGAGAACAGCGCCATTGTCCAACTGGTCAACAAGATGATCCTGGATGCCTACGCACGGAACGCCTCAGATATTCACGTCGAACCTTACCCTGGAAAGAAAAATACCGAAGTCCGGTTCAGGATTGACGGTGCATGCCAACCGTACCAGACCGTTCCGTACAATTATCGTGCTGCACTTGTCTCGCGCATCAAGATCATGTCCGATCTGGATATTGCTGAGCGCCGCAAGCCCCAGGACGGCAAGATAAAGTTCAAGAAGTACGGTGGCAGGGACATTGAGCTGCGCGTAGCAACAGTGCCAACCGCGGGTGGCCTGGAAGACGTGGTGATGCGTATACTGGCGGCAGGTGAGCCCATACCGCTTGATAAGATGGGATTTTCAGAAAAGAATTACGAGAACTTTTTGAGCATCGTTACCAAACCTTACGGGATTATCTTTGTGTGCGGGCCTACCGGGTCTGGAAAGACTACAACGCTGCATTCTGCCCTTGGTTACATCAATAAACCCGACATCAAGATATGGACTGCCGAAGACCCTGTGGAGATCACCCAGGTGGGTCTGCGGCAGGTCCAGGTCCAGCACAAGATAGGTTTTGATTTTTCCACGGCCATGCGAGCATTCTTGAGAGCGGACCCGGACATCATTATGGTAGGTGAGATGCGCGACAAGGAGACCACGCATATTGGTATTGAGGCCTCCCTCACCGGACACCTTGTATTTTCCACGCTGCATACAAACAGCGCGCCTGAAAGCATCACACGGCTGCTGGATATGGGAATGGATCCTTTCAATTTTGCAGATGCAATACTCGGTATCCTTGCCCAGCGATTGGTTCGGACCCTTTGCAAAACGTGCAAGAAGCCGTACAATCCTTCTCGAGAGGAATATGATGAGCTGGTTCGGGAATATGGCCCGGAAGATTTCGA